>NZ_CAKKMM010001128.1:0-1679 GCF_918698205.1 Microbacterium sp. Bi128
CCGCCGGTCACCGTCGTGTACCTCATGCTGGTCCTCGCCGGCGTCGGCACCCACGGCACGCAGTGCCTCATCATCGCCGCCGTCGCGAGCCACTATCCCGGGCACCTGCGCGGGACCGCGCTGGGCTGGGCACTCGGGACCGGCCGCATCGGCGCCGTCGCCGCACCCCAGATCGGTGGCCTCCTGCTGGCTGCCGGACTGGGCGTCAATTCCAATTTCCTGGCCTTCGCCGGTGCAGCCGCGATAGCAGCGGTCCTGCTGGCCGCCGTCGGGCTCAAACTCAAATCAAAACTCTCAACCTCCCCTTCACTAACAGGAGCAAGCAATGTCTGAGCACGTCCCGTCCACCAGTTTCCTGTCCACCGACGGCCGGTCCACCGATGTCCTCGTCATCGGAGGGGGAATGGCCGGATTGGCCGGAGCCCTCGCGCTGCGGGAAAGCGGCGCCGACGTCACCCTCGTGGAGCGGGCGCCCGAATTCGGCGAGGTCGGCGCTGGGCTGCAGATGGCGCCCAACGCCTCCCGCGTCCTGAAACGCTGGGGCCTGCTGGACAAGGCCTTGGAGATTGGCGTCCAGCCCAAGCACCTGGTCTTCCGCGACGCCGTCACCGGCGAGGAGCTCACGCGCCAGAGCCTCGGCGGGGAATTCGAGGAACGCTACGGTGCGCCCTACGTGGTGATCCACCGCAGCGACCTGCACCGGGTCCTGCTCGAGGGCTGCGAAGCGGCGGGCGTGAAACTGGTCAACGATGTCATGGTCGAGAGCGTGGAGACCGTGAACGGCAGGGGAGTGGCCCACACGGCCGCCGGCGTGGACTACGAGGCCGACGTCGTCATCGGCGCCGACGGGCTCAAGTCCACCCTGCGCCCGCTCGTTGCCGGCGACGAGCCGGTCCCCTCGGCCTACGTCGCCTACCGCGGCACCGTGCCCATTACCGAACACACACCCAAAGCGGACCTCGAGGACGTCATTGTCTACCTCGGACCGGACTGCCACCTCGTGCAGTACCCGCTGCGCAAGGGCGAGCTGCTGAACACCGTGGCCGTTTTCAAGTCCGCCTCCTTTGAGCGCGGCGAGGAGCAGTACGGGGGAGTCGACGAGCTCGAGGCCGCGTACAAGGACTGCGTCCCCGCCGTCCAGGCTGCGCTGAAAAACCTGGGCACCAGCATGCGCTGGCCCATGTACGACCGCGATCCGATCGAAAACTGGGTGGCCGGCCGCATGGTGCTGATGGGCGACGCCGCGCACCCGATGTTGCAGTACCTGGCCCAGGGCGCCTGCCAGGCGCTCGAGGACGCGGCAGTGCTGCAGGACGTCACCACCGGCACCGTGTTCACCGCCGACGGCGTCAACCCCGCGGCCTGGGACGGCGCGATCAAGGAATTCAACAACCTCCGCGCCGGCCGCACCGCCAGGGTCCAGCGCAGCGCCCGCGTCTGGGGCGAATCCTGGCACGTCTCCGGGCTGGCCCGGACGCTGCGCAACCTGCTCTTCAAGAGCCGGATGGACAACGATTTCCGGTACAACGACTGGCTGTACGGCCAGGACGGCGCCGGCGTGCCGGCGGCCCGCGCGGCACACTCCGACATGGCGGACAAGATCTCCGCCTAATCCGGGCTCCGGGCGAGGCTCCGTCCTTGGGTGACCCGTTACGAGCTCCGGGCGAGGCGCCGTCCTT
>NZ_CAKKMM010001129.1:0-1677 GCF_918698205.1 Microbacterium sp. Bi128
GGGAGGAACTGCTGGTCCGGGTCCTGCCCGCCCAGGCTGACGAATTCACGTGTGCCTCCTGCTTCCTCGTCCGCCACCGTTCGCAGATTGCCCGCGAAAAGGACGGCCTTAAGTACTGCAAGGATTGCGAGGGCTAGGCACGCGGCAGCCCTGACGCGGCAGTCCTGACAAAGAAGCCCGATCCCGGGCCCGCATTTCGGGACCGGGGAGGAGGCGACGTGAGGTGCCCTCTGGGAGTTGGGGAGAGCCGTGCAGGGGGCGGTGGGAACTAAGCGTTGAGCGCGGCGATCAGTTGCTCCGGGTGGCGGCTGGACGCCAGCCAGTACGGCGTGCGGTCCGAGGGGTCCTCGATCTCGATCCGGACCACCGGATCCACCCAGCCGCGGATACACAGGAACGCCAGCCCGTTGAGCCGGGTGCCCCGCTCCGCCGTCGCTTCTTTGCCCCGGAACGCCGTGGCCTTGCCCAGGAATCCGCGTTCAATCGTGGCCCTGCCCACCTTCAGGGTGGTCCTCGTGACCGTGATTGACGGCGTGGACAGGACCAGCAGTATGGAGATGATGACGAAGAGCACGATCGCTGCGGTGATGCCGGCCCAGATGCTGATGGGCGCCAGCATGAGGATCCCGGCGCTGGAGAACCCCGCCGCGACCAGCCAGATCCAGAAGTTCGGCCAAAGCTTCTCGGAGTAAAGGGCAGTGGAGTCGCGCGGGGCGCTCTTCGGGGCAGGCGCGGCTGCGCTGGATTCGGGCATAAGCACAGCTTTTCATCTTTCCCGGGCTATTTCACCTCGGCCCCGCCCGGCTCCAGCCCTGGATCAACCCGGAACAACCAGGATCAACCCGCATCCACCGCGCACCAGTCCCGCGGGCGGCGTGCCCGGGCAGGCCAGCGGCGGCTAGGACGATGTTCCTTGCGGGCGTTAGAGTGAGGGACTGTGACTGAAGAAAACACCGCCGTCGCCAGTGCCGCACCGACGGCCAGCGACGCAGCCTACGGAACGCCCACCTTGACGGTACAGCTGAAAATGCTCGACGACGGGCTCGAGCCGCCGTCGTACGCGCACCCGGGCGACGCGGGCGCTGACCTCCGCGCCCGCGAGGACGTCGTCCTCGCGCCGGGGGAGCGCCGCCTCGTCCCGACGGGCGTCTCGATTGCGCTCCCGGATGGATTCGTTGCGCTGATCCACCCCCGGTCCGGCCTCGCCACCAAGCACGGACTCACGGTGGTGAACGCCCCGGGGACCGTGGACGCCGGCTACCGCGGTGAAATCGCGGTGACACTGCTCAATACGGACCGGGACGAGGCGATCGAGCTCCGCCGCGGCGATAGAATTGCACAAATGGTCATTCAGCGCGTGGAGTACGCCAGGTTCCTCCCGGTCGAGGAGCTCGACGGCTCCGTCCGCGGCGGGGGAGGCTTCGGTTCCACCGGCGGTTTCGGCGGACCGGCCTGAGCGCAGGCCCCGGCAACGCCACGGGAGCCAACTGCGTTTCTGCAGTGCCGCAGGCACTGCAGCACATGCAGGCAATGATGCACGAAATAAGGAGCCGGCCGCGGGGTAGCGGGCGGCCACGCGGACAGGCGCCAGGACGGCGCCGGGCGGCGGTACAGGATCACAACTGAAGGAGACACCCCATGGTTTTTGGGCGCGGCAGGAAAGCCAAACAGGAGCAG
>NZ_CAKKMM010001130.1:0-1677 GCF_918698205.1 Microbacterium sp. Bi128
GGCTTGCCCGGATCGAGGAAGTCAACCGGATCGTGGAGGTGCTGACCAGCATCGGCGTCGAGTGCACCTGGCTCAACGCGAACGACCTCCAGATCCGCCGCCCCGCCGTCCTGGACCTGGCCTCCATGGATGTGGAGGCGGCCCGAAGGACCCGCAGCGTCATCATGCTCCTGGGCCCGCTGCTGGACGAGGCCGACACCTACCGGCTGCCCTACGCCGGCGGCTGCGACCTCGGCACCCGCACCGTGCAGCCGCATATGCAGGCACTGCGCCAGTTCGGCCTTAGCGTGGAGGCGAAGTCCGGGTTCTACGCGGTGCAGGCGCCGCCGTCGGACGGTCACGACCGCTCCTTCGTGCTCAGCGAACGCGGCGACACCGTCACCGAGAATGCCATCATGGCCGCAGCCCACCGCCGTGGCACCACCATCATCCGCAATGCCAGCCCGAACTACATGGTGCAGGACCTGTGCTTCTACCTGCAGATGCTCGGCGTGGACATCGCCGGGGTTGGCACCACCACGCTGAAGATCACCGGCCGCCCGTCGATCGACGCCGACATCGAATACTTCCCGTCCGAGGACCCCATCGAGGCGATGAGCCTCATCACCGCCGGCATCGTGACGAACTCGGAAGTCACCATCCGCCGCGTCCCGATCGAGTTCATGGAAATCGAACTCGCCACGCTCGAGCAGATGGGCCAGCGGCTCGAGGTTTCCGGGGAGTACTTTGCCCGCAACGGCCGCACCCGCCTGGTGGACGTCACCACCAAGCCTTCGGAGCTGCGGGCGCCGGAGGACAAGATCCACCCCATGCCCTTCCCCGGGCTGAACATCGACAACCTGCCCTTCTTCGCGGTGATCGCCGCCAACGCCCACGGCCAGACAATGATCCATGACTGGGTCTACGAGAACCGGGCCATCTACCTGACCGAGCTCAACAAGCTCGGCGCCCAGGTCCAGCTGCTCGATCCGCACCGCATTTACGTCAACGGGCCCAGCAAGTGGCGAGCGGCCGAGGTGGGCTGCCCGCCTGCCCTCCGCCCCGCCGCCTGCCTGCTGCTGGCCATGCTGGCGGCCCGTGGCGTCTCGGAGCTGCGGAACATCTATGTCATTGAACGCGGCTATGAGGACCTGGCTGAGCGGCTGAACACCATCGGGGCGAAGATCGAGTATTTCCAGGACTGAGCCCCGCGTTGGTGTGGGGCGTTTCGGCGGATCCTGACGCACAATAGATTCATGCGCACCTTCGGCGTGGAGGAAGAACTGCTGATAGTGGACCCCGAATCGGGGATGCTGCTTGCCCTCGCTGACCTCATGCTGCCGAGTCTGGTGCCGCCGCAACAGGAAGCCGCCAGGGTTCTCCCGGCACAGAAACCGGTCCACGAAGGCGCCGACTTCAGCTACGAGCTCAAGCTCGAACAGATCGAGACCCAGACGCATCCGTGCCTGGAATACACGGAACTGCTCCGGCAGCTCAGGCGTGGCCGGTCCCTTGCGGACCAGGCCGCCCGGGCGCACGGCGGCCGGGTCGCGGCCCTGGCCACGTCGCCCCAAGGCTCAGCCACCCACCTGACGCCGAATCCGCGCTATATGACCATGCAGCAGCGCTTCGGGCTCACCGTCCGGAACCAGCTGACCTGCGGCCTCCACGTCCACACCTTTGTGGAGTCTCCGGAGG
>NZ_CAKKMM010001131.1:0-1677 GCF_918698205.1 Microbacterium sp. Bi128
GTTCGACGGCGGGGTGTTCGAGGGTGGGGTGTTCAAGGGTGGGGTGCCGGCAGCCGCGTCCTCGCCGGACGCCGCCGCGGCCGGGGCTGCCGCGTACTCGCCCGCCAGCGCCAGGACCATGGCTTCCAGAATCTCCAGCCGCTCTTCCGTGGCACGGTGAATGGCTTCGGCGTCGTCGGGCCGGGCCGCGGCGAGGCGTTCGGCGGCGCGTCGGAGCACCTGTGCCCGCTTGATGATCTCTGCCGGTGTGTGGCCCAGCGCTGACATCGTTGCGGCCCACAGGAGGGATCCGGCCAGGAGCCCGGGGATGCTGTTTCCCTGCCCGAAATCGGCGTCGAGGATGTCCCGGGCCGCCATGTAGTCGGAGGCGTTGTAGCGGGTCCGTGCTATCACGGCGCGGGCCGCCATCTGCAGTTCCGGATCCTTGACGAGGACGGCAGCCTTGCGGGCGAGCTCGTCCTCGTAAAGCCGGCTCGCCAGCACGGCCGCCCTCAGGAGCTGCCGGTCCTCGACCTCCGCGCCGCATTCGATCGACCAGCTCACTTGCCGCAGCAGTCCCTCGGCAGACGTCGGCTCGCTGTCCATCTTGCGCAGCAGGCTTTGCCGAAGCTGCAGGCTCCTGGCCGGTGAAATCAGGTTCCGCAAGGTGTCGCCGTACACGGTATGCCACAGCCGCAGCTCACCCGTCCCGGTGTCCGTGACCCGGATCAGTTCGCTGTCGATCAGTGATCCCACGGCCTCTTCGCCGGCCACCGACTCGATCAGTTCCCGGGACACGGGTTCGGCCAGCGCCACGAGGTTCAGGGCCTGCCGTTCTTCCGGCGAGCGCAGCAGCAACTGGCGGCGCACGACGTCGGTCAGCCGGTCACCGTGGCTGTTCAGGTGCCGGGTGAACAACCAGACACCGTTGCGCCGCAGCAGCGTCCCGTCGTTCCTGGCGTCGTCCAGGAGCCCATTGAGGAGCATCGGGTTGCCGCCGGAGGCCTCCCAGAGGATCTCGGCGACGTTTGGCAGCACTTGCGAGCCGAGCTCGCCCTCCAGCATCTCTGTGGTCTGCGCGAGGGTGAGCGGGCGCAGGTCGTGCCGCTCGGCGATGCCTTCAAACCAGAGCTGCAGGAGCGGTTCCGGCAGTCCGGGCCGGGCCGCGGCGCCCACAAGCAGTTTCGCCCAGCCGGCCGCCGCCAGCTCCGCGAGGATTCCGGCCGTCGCCTCGTCGAGATCGTGTGCGTCGTCAACGACCAGCAGGAGGGGCTTCTGGGTGGCCCGCTTCTGCTCTTCCAGATGCGCCCACAGCGTCCTCAGCACGGCCAGCTGCGATGTTGCTTCCTGGACCGGCAGTCCGACGATGAAGGGACCCAGGACACCGTAGGGCACCTTGGTCAGCGACGCGCTGCCGTGGATCGGCACCGGCGTCACCTCGGGGCCCAGTTCCCCGACGACGGCATCGATGAGCCTCGATTTGCCCATCCCGCTGTCGCCGAGGACGAACACGGCCACATGGCTGCCGCCCTGGAGGGCTTCCACTGCAGACATCAAATCTTCCGACCTCCCGGTCAAGGCGCGGGCCGGCGCCGTGCCGGGGTTTCCCGCCGGCCCCTTAGATGAGTCCAAGCAGATCACTTCGCGAAGAAACGCCGAGCTTCGTGAACACCTGGTACAAGTGGCCCTCCACGGTCC
>NZ_CAKKMM010001132.1:0-1676 GCF_918698205.1 Microbacterium sp. Bi128
TGTCGCAGCTGTCCGCCATCGTGATGGAGTTCAAACCCGGGACCGATCTGCTCACCGCCCGGCAGCTGGTGTCGGAGCGGATGGCAACGGTCATACCGACTCTGCCGACCTGGGCCGCGCCGCCAATAATGCTCCAGCCGCTGTCCTCCACCAGCCGTGTCATGAAGATCGGGCTCTCCTCCGAGACCCGCTCCCTGATCGAAATGTCCATGGTTTCCTACTGGAACATCCGGGCACACCTGCTGCGGGTGCCTGGCGTGGCGAACGTTGCGATCTGGGGCGAACGGCTTCAGATGCTCCAGGTCCAGGTTGATCCGACCAAGCTGGCAGCCAACAACGTGACGCTGGAAAACGTCATGAACTCCACGTCCGACGCCTTGGACGCTGGCCTGCTCAAGTACTCCCCCGGTGCCTTGATCGGCACCGGAGGGGCGCTGGAAACACCCAGCCAGAGCATGTCCATCAGGCACGTACAACCCATCACGTCTCCGGCGGACCTTGCCCAGGTGCCACTGGAGGAACGCGAGGGACTGCCTCCCCTGAAGCTCGCCGACGTGGCAACCGTCGTGGAGGACCACCAGCAACTGATCGGTGACGCGGTTATCAATGGCGGCCCCGGACTGATGCTGATCGTCGAAAAGCTGCCGTGGGGCAACACCCTCGAAGTCACCCGCGGGGTCGAGGAAGCGCTCAAGGAACTGCAGCCCGGCCTGACCGGAATCGCAGTCGACACCACCCTGTTCCGGCCCGCCTCGTTCATCGAGGAGTCGCTCGGCAACCTGAGCCTCGCGCTGCTGCTGGGCTGCTTCCTGGTCGTCCTGGTACTGAGCGTCTTCCTGTTCCAATGGCGGACAGCCCTGGTGAGCGTGACGGCGATCCCGTTGTCGCTGATGGCAGCGGCCCTGGTGCTGTATTGGACCGGAGGCACGATTAATACGATGGTGCTTGCGGGGCTGGTGATTGCCGTCGGGGTCGTGGTGGACGATGCCATCATCGACGTCGAGAACATCGTCAGGCGGCTCCGGCACCACCGCGCCAGCGGCGGGACCGAAAGCACCGCCCGCGTGGTCGTCAACGCTTCCCTGGAAGTCCGCGGCCCCATCGTCTACGCCACCCTGATTATCGTTGCCGCCACGGTACCGATCTTCTTCCTGGATGGCCTGACGGGCGCCTTCTTCCGGCCCCTGGCGACCGCCTACACCCTGGCGGTTTTGGCGTCCATGCTGGTGGCCCTCACGGTCACGCCGGCCATGGCGTACATCTTCCTGCGCAATGCCAAGCTGGAAGACCGCGATCCGCCGGTGGTCCGGGTCCTCAAGCGCTGGTACGGCGCCGCCCTGCGTCCCATTGTGAAACGCCCGCTCCCGGGCTACCTCGCGGTGGGGGCACTCGGCGTCGTCGGAATCATAGCGGCCCCGCTCCTGGGCCAGTCACTGTTGCCCTCGTTCAAGGAACGTGACTTCCTCATGCACTGGGTCACGCAACCCGGCACCTCCAACGCCGAGGAAGTGCGCGTCAGCCAACTGGCCTGCCAGGAGCTGATGACCATTGCCGGCGTCAACAACTGCGGGTCCCACATCGGTCAGGCCTTCGCCGCCGATGAGGTGGTGGGGGTCAACTTTGGCGAGAACTGGATCAGCGTTGACCCCTCGGTCGACTACGACAAGACCCTGGCC
>NZ_CAKKMM010001133.1:0-1676 GCF_918698205.1 Microbacterium sp. Bi128
CTCTCGTGCGTACCGGCAAACCAGGAGCCGATCATGACCTGGCTGGCCCCGGCGGCCAGGGCCAGGGCGACGTCGCGCGGGTAGCGGACCCCGCCGTCGGCCCATACCCGGCCGCCGGCTTCCCGGGCCGCGGCGGAGCATTCCAGGACGGCACTGAACTGGGGGCGGCCCACGGCCGTCATCATGCGCGTGGTGCACATGGCGCCGGGGCCCACCCCGACCTTGACGATGTCCGCCCCGGCCTCGATGAGCTCACGTGTGGCGTCGCCGGTGACGACGTTGCCGGGGACCACCGGCACGCCGGGGTTGAGACCCTTCACGGCGGCGAGGGCGTCGAACATTTTCTGCTGGTGCCCGTGTGCGGTGTCGAGGACCAGCACGTTGACGCCGGCCGCCAGCAATTCGGCGGCCCGCCCGGCCACGTCACCGTTGATTCCGACGGCGGCAGCGACCTTCAGCCTGCCGTCGTCGTCCAGGGACGGCCGGTAGAGCGTGGAGCGCAGGGCGCCCTTACGGGTGAGCACGCCGGCCAGGACCCCGCCCTGCTGCACCGGCGCGTAGTCGGCTCCGGCGGCGTCCATCGCTTCAAAGGCGCGGCGGAGGGCCTGCGCAGCATCGGCCGCCGACCCGCCCCCAAACAATCCGCCGGCGAGCGGTCCGGCGTCGAGCACCAGCGGCTGGTGGCGGACGACGGAGGCCAGTGACGCGAAACGGTCCTGGCCCTCGCAGTCGGCGGCCCGGACAACACCGGTGACCGCGCCGGAGTCGTCCACCACCACAACGGCCCCGTGCGGCCGCTTGCCCATCAGGTGGAGGGCATCAATGACGGTGTCCGTGGGCGCGAGCGTGACGGGGGTTTCCAGGACCGGGTGGCGTCCCTTGATCCAGGCCGTGACGTCACGGATGACGTCGAGCGGGACGTCCTGCGGCAGGACTCCAAGGCCGCCGCGGCGGGCCATGGTCTCGGCCATCCGCTTCCCCGTGACCGCCGTCATGTTCGCCGCCACCAGCGGGATCGCGGAGCCGGTCCCGTCGTCGGCCGCGAGGTCGACGTCCAGGCGGGAGGTGACATCGGACCGGGACGGGACCAGGAAGAGGTCCGAGTAGGTCAGATCGGTGGTGGGCTCATTCAGGAAACGCACTGCTGCTCCTTTGCTGGCACCCGCAGCTGGCACCGTCGGCGACAAACGGGTTCTCACTGCATTCTAGGGCGGTTTCCGGCAGGGCCGGCACCGCGTCCGGCACCGCGCAGGGCACCGCATGTGGGCCGCATCCGGGGCCGATTCTGCAACTCTTCTTCACCGCAATTCGGCGGCTGCCGGGGCGGATCATGATTTGGGTCACGCTTATTGGCGGTTTGGCAAGAATCCTCACTAGACTGGCATGGGTCTGGGTTCACTGGACGCAGAGACTGGCTCAATCGTTGTGCCGAGGCACCGTGGAAGCCAGAGGGAATCAAACTCACGGAAGAGGCGTATTTCAAGTGCCAGAGCAGCCTAGCCACCGTCTACCAGAGGAATTTGGCGGAAACGAGTGGCTCGTTGACGAACTGTATGAGCGTTACCAGCAGGACAAGAACACGGTCGACTCCAAGTGGTGGCCCCTGTTCGAATCCTTTGAAGCTAGTGACGCCTCTCCCGCCAACGGAACGTCCGGCACCGCGACAGCTGTGCATC
>NZ_CAKKMM010001134.1:0-1675 GCF_918698205.1 Microbacterium sp. Bi128
CCCCGAGACTGCGGAGAGGATTGCGGCTGAATCCTTTGCCCGGGGTCTGCTCGTGGAAACGTCCGGACCCGAAGGGGAAGTGGTCAAGACGATGCCCGCGCTGACTATCAGCCCCGAGGATCTTCAGAAGGGACTCGATATTCTCGCTGCGGCCGCAGTGACTGTGACCGGGGAGCCGGTGGCCTTGGGATCAACCATTTGAGCATCCGATCAGGGCGAAACGGCTCGAAGGGGCCAGTGCCCCTTGCAAGAATCGAAGTAGATTTCGGGGAGCAAAATGGGTACCCGCAAGGCAACAGCTTTCAACGACAGTGATCTAGCGGAAACCGACCGGGCGATTCCCCCGGGTAGTGTCATTGTTCAAAAGTTTGGCGGTTCGTCCCTGGCGGATGCCGCGGGTATCCTCCGGGCAGCCGAGCGGATCGCCAAAACACGGACCAACGGCTATCGGGTCGTGGCGGTGGTGTCCGCCATGGGGGACACCACCGATGAACTCTGCGATCTTGCCGCGGAAGTTTCCGCCCGGCCCTTGCCTGTGGACCTTGACGCCCTGCTGAGCATCGGCGAGCTTGTGTCCTCGGCCCTTTTGGCGATTGCCCTGGCGGATCTCGGCCAGCTGCCCCGCACATTTACGGGCAGTGCGGCCGGCCTCATTACCGACAACATCCACGGCAAGGCACACATCACCGATGTCAGGCCGGACCGCGTCCGCAGTAGTCTGGCCCGTGGCGAGGTCCCCATCGTCGCAGGATTCCAGGGCAGGACGCAGAAACGGAACAGGGTGACCACGCTCGGCCGCGGCGGCTCGGATCTCACAGCGGTCGCCCTGGCCGCTGCGCTCGAAGCCGATATTTGCGAGATATACACGGACGTCGACGGCGTCTACACCGCGGACCCCCGGGTTGTCCCGACGGCGCGGAAGATCGAGATCCTCTCGAGCGAGGAAATGCTTGAGTTCGCCGCCTCCGGCTGCAAGGTATTGCACCTGCGGTGTGTTGAATACGCCCGCCGGTTCGGTATTCCGATCCATGTGAGGTCCTCCTTCGTGCCGGAGCCCGGGACGTTGATCCTGCCCGGCCTTGACCGTCATCCACTGCTCCAGCCCGCCAGGGAACAACCCGAGGTGACCGCTGTAGCCGGGGTCAACTCGGCGTCGAAAATCACTGTCGTGGGAATTCCGGACCAGCCGGAGAGCATGGCGCGCATCTTGCATGTCCTCTCTCGGTCCGGGGCGCATGTCCAGGCAATTGTCCAAAATACGGCCGGCCCCGGCCCGAGGCGTTCCGATGTTGCACTGATCGTGCCTGCTGCCCATGCAGGTAACGCCCTTGCTGTGCTGGATGCCGAAAAGGGAAGCATTGGATTTGAAGGTTTGCAGCACGACGACCGGGTGGGCCGGGTGTCCATTACTGGACTGGGCATGCGGTCGTCCCCGCAAATCTTCTGCACCTTCCTCAAGGCCCTGTCCGACGCCGACGTGGAGCTCGATCTCGTCGACATCTCCGAGACGTCCGTGGGGGCTGTCACGCACGCCGACCGGCTCGCGGATGCCGAGCGCGCTGTCCGGCGGGCCTTCGGCATGACCCCGGCGGACGAGGCAACGGCGGCCGGTCATGAAGGCCATCTCACACGCGCTGTTGGCCCCCCGCTCCAGACGTGGGTCCCGATTTCCGGC
>NZ_CAKKMM010001135.1:0-1674 GCF_918698205.1 Microbacterium sp. Bi128
GTCAGGAAAGGGATCCACCGGCAATGGCGGAGCGGCTTCTCCGGGTCCGACGGCGCCGGCAAGTACGTCGAGCCCGTCGGGCGGTTCCAACTCCCGGCCTTCACCCGCGTGGCCGAGGTGCTGCGGCCAGCGTGGTGGTTCCCAGTCTTGTTGTTCGCTTGGATAGGAGCGTCCCGCGGGTGAGATCCAGCCGGGTGACTGGTCCCGGGTGGCGTCAACCGGCCTCCATGCTGTGGTGTGTCTGAGTCGGTGGTGCCGCCGGCATGGCTGGCCAAGGTTGGTGATGCCGGTGCCGCCTCCCTCGGACCAAGCCAACAGATGATCCGCTTCGTTATCCAGGGAATGGTTGTTACAGCCCGGAAAAGGGCACCGGCCATCCCGAAGCCGCAACCATTGGCGCATCGCCTTCGGAACCCGGTAGCTGGTCCGTCCGATTTCCAGCGGCGCTCCATTGCGCGGATCGGTCAGCACACGCAGGAACGATCCGGCGCCATCCCCTACAAGCCGGCGGGCCGTGCTCGGCGGAACGGGACCATACCCGTCCAGCGTGGCCGGTTCCGACTCGGCGCCCAATAGAGACAGCACCGGCACGGTCACCAGGACCTGCGCCTTGGGTGACGGAGTTCCTTCCGCCACCCCCGCCAGCAGCCAGTCGGCGGCGACGTCCGCACGGAGCTGGGTCAGGGTCCGGGATTCATTCGGCTCCTGCAGGGCACGGGCCGCTTCCGTGGCACGGGACCATGCAGCCACCGCCACATCCGCAGTCAGATAGGCCGAGAGCCAGGCCATGCCGTCCCGGTCCGGCACATATTCCAGCCGACGGTCCTCCACACCCTTGCGGTGGCGGGCTTCGATGCTTACGGGATGGTGCAGCTCACGCCATCTGCGCGCCTTGGCCCGGAACCTGCCCGGCACCAGCTCCCCTGCGGGGCAGCCACGCGCGGCAAAGGGAGCTTCGGGGTCCAGGAAATGAGCCTCCAAGGCAGCCGCCGCGGCGGGGTCCAGACCGGACGTTTCATCACACATCACCCGCGCGTGTTGCCATGAAATGCTGCCTACTTGCAGCGCAGCCAGCGTCAGGGGCAACTTAGTGGTCAGGGTGGCCGACTCTGCCAGGAGCGCCGCCGCCGATCTTTCACTCACGGTCAGGACACAGGCCACCTCTGCTGTCACGGCCATTTCCTGGGCGGTGCGCTCCTGCGGGGAATCGGCTGGGCCCGCCATGGCGACGGCAGCGCGGGCATATCCGGCGGCGAAGTGCACTTTCAGGGCGGCCAGCCTGGCTTCCATGCTGGCGACCTCAGCCATACCGTCCAGGCACGCGTCCGCTTCGTCCCGAAGAGGGTCGGCGCCAGTCGAGGCCGCGTTCCCGGCTCCGCGACCGGCAAATGCAGACAACCTGGCAAGGGAGGCCTCCATGGCCTCCAACGTCTCCGCAGCTGCTTTGCCTTCCACACCCTCAGCATGGCAGGCGCCACTGACATTTAACTCTGGCGTCAGAGTTGCAGGCGAAGTCCGTCAGCCAGGATCTGCCTGATCCCGAACTTTCCTACGGCGAACATCCGAGGATTATCGTCGGAGTTGCTCAGCATGGCGGTGGACAGGATGAGGGCCCAACCGCGCGCCCTCATCCAGTTGTCTCCATCTATTGCGGGGCCAAAGGCGCCCATGAAG
>NZ_CAKKMM010001136.1:0-1669 GCF_918698205.1 Microbacterium sp. Bi128
GCAGCTATGGTGGCCTTCGTTATGCTTGTGGCCGGCTTTTTCCTGGTTCGGGGAGGGCTCCGGTTGAAGCGCGTCCGGACATCGGCCGCGGAGGACCGGCGGCGTATCGCGGCGGGTCTTCCCCTGGACCCAGAAGACCCCGAAGACTAAATAGGCAGGGGCAGATAAGCCGCCCCCGGGGGAGAATCATATTCGTCGAACTCTGCCCCCGGTTCCGCCGATCGATTGCCCCTACGTCCCGAGGCCAGGACCCGTTCAACTTCGAGGTCGGCCAGATCGAAGACGCCTTGCAGCTCTGCCCGGGTGAACGCCAGATTCAGGATCGAGCGCTCATGGGCGAAGAACCCGTCGGCATCATCGACGGTCCAGTTCTAGCTGCACGGTACCTCGAACCAGTTGACCTTTACACGCCCGGGCTGTTGCCCGGCGCGGCGCCGGACGGGCCCGGATCCCTGTAACGGCGAGGACTTCGGCGTCCAGTCAGTCGAAACCGGGGAGTGCGTATCACCGGGTCCTAATCTGCAGACTCTGCACTTGGATTGATGCAACTTGACATAATGTTGATTATCGGCGTTTAGATCTTGTGCGGTGGGAGGCCCTGGACCGGGCCTTGAGGTGGAGGAAGGCTGGCCGAAATGTTGCTCTGGGCGGCGGCATCTTCGTCACCGAGGTCTGAACTCTCTGCGGGAGGAAAGAAAGCCCGAGCCGGCAGTAAGAGCCCGGTCAACGAAAGAGCGATGAAGACGACCTGGTGGATATGGTCAGTACCCGGCGGAAGCTGACCAATCAGGTGGGCGGCCCAGAACAGCGGGTAGAACCAAAGTGCGTACCACGCCCACGGTTCGCCTCGCCGATATGGCACGAGCACGATAAGGCCACCAAAAAGTCCCAGCCCGAACGAGGCGAGACCGTTCGCCCGATACAGCCCCACGTCTGCGCCCATCGGAACGGCAGCGACAATCGCGCCGAATACCAGGAGGCCCGCGCTGACAATTGCCAGACAGATCCGGCCGATCAGTAACGGCCACTTTCTCTCATGCACGAGGTCAGACTAACTGCCCCAGGTCAGTGCTCGGGCTTAGTCGTTGTTTTTAGCCGTGAGGGTTACACCCGTTCGCAGGTTGACGTAACTTGCGGCGTGGTGAAGTGGCGTGGCTCCGAGGCGTCACCCAACCTCCTGCGGGTCAGTCAAGCTAACGCCCCGACTCGATCAGCGGCAAACAGGCCATCAGGCCAATTCTTCCGTAGTGTACCGACGGGCGTACTCCCCCGCCGGCTCTCACTCAGGCCGCTTCGCCGCAGCTTCTGGCCGGGGTGTCAAGGGTGGTAGGCTGGCCCCAAATTCACCACTTTCACCACTTTCACCTACTTTCACCCTGGAGGTCCCGGTGCGGAACCCGTTCAAGCCCACCGCAGGAGCCACACCGCCGGACTTGATTGGGCGGGCCGGGCTCTTGGATGAATTCGAGTACGGCCTGCAGCAAGGCTCGGGAGCACCCGGGCTTTTGACCATCATCACCGGATCCAGAGGCATCGGCAAGACAGTCATGCTGAGCGCCGCGGAACGGATCGCGGGAACTCACGGCTGGGCGGTAATCTCCCGAACAGCAAACCCCGGTTTCCTCGCCGGAATCGGCGACGACATGCTCCGGCTTGTCGAGGAACTCGG
>NZ_CAKKMM010001137.1:0-1668 GCF_918698205.1 Microbacterium sp. Bi128
CGGCCATCGTCTGCCGGGAGTACGGTCTTCCGGCGGTGACCGGAACGGGTTCCGCCTCCACCACCATCAAGACCGGCCAGCGGCTGCGGGTGGACGGCACCAAGGGCACCGTGCAGATCCTCGATGCCGACCAACCGGAGCTCCTGGCGACCGGACCCGGCGCCCACGCCCACAGCCACAGTCATGTCTGAGCTGAACGCGCCGGCTGGAAGGACCGTCCTGATCACCGGTGCCGCCGGCGGGCTGGGCCGGGCGTTTGCGCTCGGCTTTGCCGGCCGCGGGTACCGCGTGGCGGTCGCCGACATCAACCTCGAGGGCGCTGAGCAGACGGCCAAACTGGTCCGCGAACTCGGCGCCGAGGCCGCCGCCTTCCCGGCGGACGTCACCAGCGTGGACTCCACTGAGATCCTCGCACGGGACTGCGCGGACTTCGGGAACGGAAGCATCGACGTCGTCCTCAACAACGCGGCGGTGTACGCGGGGGTGACCCGCAGCCCGTTCGAGGACATCGACCCGGCCGAATGGGACCTGGTGATGAACGTCAACCTCAAGGGCCCCTGGCTCGTGACCCGCGCGGCGAGCCCGTACCTGCCCGAGGGCGGGCGCGTCATCAACCTCTCCAGCGCCACCATCTTCAGCGGCTCGGAACAGTGGCTCCACTACGTCGCGTCCAAGGGCGGCGTGGTGGCCCTGACCCGGGTGATGGCCAAGGAACTGGGCCGCCGCGGGATCACGGTCAACGCGATCGCCCCCGGCTTCACGCTCACCGAAGCCAGCTACGGCCTGATGGAGAACGCCGAGAACTACGGTGTGGACCGCGGGGCCATCAAGCGGGCCAGCCAGCCCGAGGACATCGTGGGCGCGGCCCTCTTCCTGGCTGGGCCGGACAGTTCCTACTACACGGGCCAGACCATGGTGGTGGACGGCGGCCGCCAGTTCATCTGAGGCGCTCCCTTGCCTGCCATCATCCGATTCAACCTAAGGAGAACCACATGCCAACGGTTCATTTCACCGACGCCGGGGGCGCTGTCCGCGACGTCCAGGGAAACCCCGGCGATTCAGTCATGGAAACGGCCGTCCGCAACGGCGTCCCCGGGATCGTCGCCGAATGCGGCGGCTCATTGTCCTGCGCTACCTGCCATGTCTTCGTCCGCGAGGACTGCCTTTCGCAGCTTCCGCCGATGGAGGACATGGAAGACGAAATGCTCTACGGCACCGCCGTCGACCGTGAGGACAACTCGCGGCTGTCCTGCCAGCTCCGGCTCACGGACGCGGTGGAGCTGTTCGTCACCACCCCGGAAACCCAGGTGTAGCCGTGGGCGCGGAAGCAGTGGAGCAGGCAACTGACACCCTCGTCGCGGAGCAAAGCACTCCAACGCGCACGGGGCTCCTGATCATCGGCGCCAGCCAGTCCGGGGTCCAGCTTGCTGTATCGCTGCGGGCACTCGGCTTCGACGAACACATCACCCTGCTCGGAGACGAGGACCACCGACCCTACCAGCGGCCGGCCCTGTCCAAGGAGTTCCTGCAGGGCACGGTAGAGAGCGAATCACTGATCTTCCGCTCCAACGATTACTGGGCCGGACACAACGTGGCCCTGGTCAAGGGCGAATACATCGTCCGGATCGACAAGGAACCCACCGGCTCCGGGGTCGCGCATTCTTCCTC
>NZ_CAKKMM010001138.1:0-1667 GCF_918698205.1 Microbacterium sp. Bi128
GGGATGTAGGTGCTGGTTCCGCCGACCGTGCGGCGGCCGATCATCCGCTTGGCGTACTGCACCGGGATCCGGCGCTGGGACTGCTCCACGAAGACCACGAGCGCCACGGTAAGCAGGCCGATGATCAGGACAAGGAAGAACGTGCCGGGGCCCTGGGCCTTCCAGATCGCACCGAGCGAGCCGGGGAAGCCTGCGGCGATGGACGTGAAGATCAGCAGGGACATGCCGTTGCCGACGCCCTTTTCCGTCACGAGCTCGCCCATCCACATGATCAGGCCGGTGCCGGCCGTGAGCGTGATGATGATCAGGACCGTGGTGACGATCGAGCTGTCCGGGATGATGGGCAGCTGGCAGTTAGGCAGCAGCTGGCCGGAGCGTGCCAGCGACACCAGTGTCGTGGCATTGAGCAGGCCAAGTGCGATCGTGAGGTAGCGGGTGTACTGGGTCAGTTTCGACTGCCCTGACGCGCCCTCCTCGTACAGCTGCTGGAAACGGGGAATGACCACCCGGAGCAGCTGGACGATGATGCTGGCGGTGATGTACGGCATGATGCCGAGGGCAAAGATGGACACCTGCAGCAATGCACCGCCGCTGAACAGGTTGACGAGCTGGTAGATCCCGCCCGAGGTCTGACCGTTCTGCAAGCATTGCTGGACATTCTGGTAGCTCACACCAGGCGAGGGGATGAAGGCACCCAAGCGGAAGATTGTGATGATTCCCAGCGTGAACAACAACTTGCGTCGCAGATCAGGCGTGCGAAAGGCCCGGCCAAATGCGCTAAGCAAGCGTCCTCCTGAGTAATAAGTAAAGTCGTGTGAGACAGGTCAAATAAACCCAACAACCGAGTCTAACGGGTGGATGCGCCCCGCGAACAATCGGCGGGGCCCGGAAAATGAAAAAAACTCCCGGCACCGGGGGCCTGAGCCCCCGGTACCGGGAGTTTCAACAACGGGCAACTGCCCCGCCGCCTCGTTAGAGGGCGGTGGTGCTTCCGCCTGCTGCAGCAATCTTGTCAGCAGCGCTGGCCGAGAATGCGTGGACGGTGACGTCAACCTTGACGGTGATGTCGCCGGTGCCCAGCACCTTGACGGGCTGGTTCTTGCGAACGGCACCCTTTTCGACCAGGTTCTCCACGGTGACAGCGCCACCTTCCGGGAACAGCTCGTTGAGCTTGTCCAGGTTTACAACCTGGTACTCAACCCGGAACGGGTTCTTGAAGCCGCGCAGCTTCGGCAGGCGCATGTGCAGCGGCAGCTGGCCGCCGGCAAAGCCAGCCTTGATCTGGTAGCGGGCCTTCGTACCCTTGGTACCGCGACCAGCGGTCTTACCCTTGGAACCTTCACCACGACCAACACGGGTCTTGGCGGTCTTGGCACCCGGGGCGGGACGCAGGTGGTGAACCTTCAGTGCGTTCTGCTTCTCAGCGGCGCCCTGTGCCTTTTCGGCGGTGTTCTTCTCTGCCATTTACTTCGCCTCCTCTACCTTTACCAGGTGCGGAACCGTGTTGAGCATCCCGACGGTCACGGCGTCGGCGGTGCGGACAACGGTGTGTCCGATCCGCTTCAGGCCGAGGGACCGCAGGGTGTCGCGCTGGTTCTGCTTGCCGCCAATGGCGGACTTGATCTGAGTGATCTCCAACTTTGCGTCGGAGACAAGCACGTTCTTAG
>NZ_CAKKMM010001139.1:0-1667 GCF_918698205.1 Microbacterium sp. Bi128
CCCCTGCGCCATTCGACGTGGCGCCGGGCCACGTCCTGCGCCTGCGCGTTGTCCGCCGGGACTCCCGACGCCGCAGCAGCCGTCCACTCGGCACCGAGCTGCCGGGACTGTTCCGTCCAGGCAGCCTTCTCCCCGGCCCCCATGCTGCGCCACCAGGCGTCGGACTTTGCATAGGCGTCCTTGCCCCACCGCTGCTGGACTTCCTCCTGGTACTTGGTGTGGTCGAAACCGTCGAACATTTCCTCCGCCATGATCTTTCCTCCCGTTTGCAATGCCTCAATGGGGTGACGGACCGCGGCAATCTGCCGCCCCAGCCTGTCCTGTTCCTGCAGCAGCCACGCCAGGTGCCGGCCCAGTGCATGCTCCGCGTCCGCCTCGTTGCCGAGCACGTCCGCGATCGCCGGCAGCCCGAGCCCCAGGTCGCGCAGGAGCAGGATCCGCTGCAGTCGGACCAGGGATTCCTGGCCGTAGTACCGGTAGCCGTTGTTGCCGGTGCGGCTCGGCCTGAGCAGGCCAATGTCGTCGTAGTGACGCAAAGTCCGGCCGGTGGTGCCGGCCAATTTCGCGATCTGCTGAACGGACCAGTCCATGCCTCCACCCTTCTGCTCCTTCGAGGCCCGCGTTCCTCGGACCCCCGCTGTTACCGTGCCGACCGGCTGCTTCCGGCCATCGCTTCCGGTCGTCGCTTCCGGCCATCGCTGCCAGCCATCGCTGCCAGCCATCGCTTCGACTCTAAACTTTGACGCTGCGTCAAAGTCAAGGGCCCGCAGGGAGAGGGTGCCCGGGACGTCGGCGCGGCCGGAGGGGAGCCTTCGAGACGGTAAGTTTGAGGCATGGTTTTCCCTTCCTCCCACGTCCTGGCCGCCCGTCTGGCCCGGCGGACGCTCAGCGGCGTGGCCGCCGCCGTCGTCGTACTGGCTGCAGCGGCATGTTCCCCGGCCGGTTCGATTGAGGGCGCCGATGTCCCGGCGTGGAAGGCCACCGCGCTGCCCTCCGCCCCGGGAACAGTGCTGGAGGATGCCGGAAAAATCCTGAACCGGGATCCGATCGTCCGGACCGCGTCCGGCGTGCCCGCCGGCACCTACACCTTGACCATGACCTGCGACGGCGGCGGGAAGGCGTTCTTCGCCGTCAGCCTGGACGGCAGCCAGCTCGCCGAAGCCGGAGCCGCCTGCAACGGCAGCCGCGAAACCGCCCGCATCAAAGTGCCCGCCGCGGGCAAGGTCACGCTCAGCACATCCAGTGTGGATGCCCCGCTTCTCTACGCGTACCACCTGGCGTCGTCCGAGTAGCCCCGCCGCAGCCCGGTCCGTGGCGTCCGGCCCGGCGCCCCCTGAAGGCCTGTCCGACCCGGACCTTTGGCCTCTGGCGTTTGATTCCGGGCCGCCCTAATCTCAAAGTATGCCAACTGTGCCGGCGAGCAGGGTGCCGCGACGGCGCACCCCGGCGGCCGCCGTGGTGCTTTCAGTTGCGGTATTTCTCGGGGCAGCCCTGTCCGGCTGCGCCTATGAATACAGCGCCGACCACTGGGACGATGAATCGACCTCGGCTGCCGCCCCGCCGACCACTGACGCCGCCCTGCCCCAGGACCCCCATCTCAACGAGCCGGTGACGGGCGAGGAGCTGGATGACTGGGTCGATGCCGTACTGCCCGACGCCGAGGGGCA
>NZ_CAKKMM010001140.1:0-1664 GCF_918698205.1 Microbacterium sp. Bi128
GGGCCAAGCTAGCCACCTGAGTAGACGCACACGAGGCCCTCGCCGCCGGGCTGACGCTGCAGTGGCGTTCAGAAGTCAGCAACAAGGGGTCGCTGGCGCTGGCCCGGAGCCTGGGATTTTCCGCGGGTGGCATCCAGACCAGCGTGCTGCTGGGCTGATCCGGATGCCGCCAGGCTAGCCGCGCTCCGCGGCGGCCCTGTCCGTGTCTGCCCTGTCCGCGTCTGCCTTACCCGTGTCCGCTGCTGCGGCTGTGGCTGCGGCAGCATCTGGTTCGCCCCAGCCCTGGACCGGCTTGGGCTTGGCGAAGAACAGCGCCACGGCAGCGCCGAGCAGGATGACCGCCGCCGGCAGCAGGATGGATTGGCCCATCGCCGTCGAGAACCCCTCATGAAGCTCCGCCGGCAGGGCCCCGCCGAAGCCCATCGGGCTGGCGTCTGCGCCTGCTCCGGGCCGGGCGGGGAGCTCGGCCGCCAGCCGCGACTGGATCAGGACGGCGATGGCGGCGCTGCCGAGTACGGCCCCGATCTGGCGGGTCGTGTTGTAGACGCCTGAGCCGGCTCCGGCCTGCCGCGGCGGCAGGTTGCGTGTGACGGTGGAACTCAACGGCGCCCAGATGCCTGCATTGGCGAAGCCCAGCACTGCGCTCGGCAGCAGGAACAGCCAGATGGGGGTGTCCGGGTGCATGAGCAGGGCATTCCAGAACAGCGCCACGGACATCAGGACCAGGCCGGTCGCGGTGATGAATTTCGGGTTGACCTTGTCGATGATCCTTCCGACGACGGGGGCGAGCCCGCCCGAGATCAGCGCCATCGGCACCATCATGAGCGCCGACTGGGTCGGGGTCAGTCCGCGGACGATCTGGTAGTAGAAGATCAGCGGCAGGCTGAACGCGGTGACGGTGAAGCCCACCGTGGTGATCGCAATGTTGGCGAGCGAGAAGTTCCGGTCCTTGAAAAGGGACAGGGGCAGCAGCGGTTCACCCGTGTTGAACTTCTGCCACAGGACGAAGACCACCAGCACGGCGATGCCGCTGATGATCAGGGCCCAGACGGTGATGGGGCCGGCGATGGTGCCCCAGTCGTACGTCGCGCCCTCCTGGATGCCGAAGACCAGGAGGAACAGGCCGAGGGCGCTGAGCAGCACGCCGGGAATATCGAACTTGTGCGGGTGGGTGGTCAGCGAGGGCACGAAACGCTGGGCGAGGATGAAGCCGACAATCCCGACGGGAACGTTGATGAAGAAGATCCATTCCCAGCCGAGGCCGTCCACCAGCACGCCGCCGAGGATCGGGCCAACCAGCGTGGCGACGCCGGCCGTGGCACCCCAGATGCCCATGGCCGCTCCGCGGCGGTCCGGGGGGAAGATCCGGGTAATGACGGCCATGGTCTGCGGCGTCATCATCGCCGCGCCGAGGCCCTGGACCACACGGGCCGCGATGAGGATCTCGACGCTGCCGGAGAGGCCGCACCACAGCGATGCCACGGTGAAGACGACGAGTCCGGAGAGGTAGAGCTTTTTCGGACCGAAACGGTCCCCGAGCCGGCCCGTGATCAGCAGCGGCACGGCATAGGCGAGCAGGTAGGCGCTGGTGACCCAGATCACCGAGTTGATGTCAGTGTTGAGGCCCTCCATGATGCTGGGGTTGGCCACCGAGACGATGGGGG
>NZ_CAKKMM010001141.1:0-1664 GCF_918698205.1 Microbacterium sp. Bi128
TGACCACACCGTCCCCCGCGGTCCCCCGCGGGCTGCCGGACGTCGGACTGCACGCGGTGAGCAGGAGGCCCAGGCCGGCAAGGCCAGCCAGCAGGACTCGGGCAGCGGGACGACGCACGGAAAACCTCGGATCTGTTATTGAGAATCAGGAGCAATAGCAACAGCCCGAGTGTATCCCTAAATAGGAATCATTCCTATTTAGGGATACACGGCGTGCCCCGCCGGTGCCCGGCCGCAGCTGGGCTGCCCGTTACTGGACCGGCTGTTACTGGGCCGCCCGTTACTGGGCCGCCCCTACTGGTCCTGGCCCAGCCTGCGGTAGCCGGTGGCCTGCGTCGCGTCCCGGATTTCGCCGACGAGCTGCTCGATCACGTCTTCGAGGAACAGCACTCCCTGAGTCAGCCCGTCGGGTCCGATCACGCGCGCCAGGTGCGAACCCGTGCGCTGCATGACGGACATGGCCTGCTCGATTTCGTCGTCCATGGCGAGGTTCGCCAGCGACCGGATGCGGCTTTCCGCAATCGGCTGGTGGTACCCGGCGTCCGGAATGGACAGCACGTCCTTGATATGGAGGTAGCCGGCCAGCATGCCGTCGTCGTCGAGCATCGGGAAGCGCGAGAACCCGGTCCGGCTCACGGCCTTTTCGAATTCGACCGGCGTGGTGGCCGCCTTGAGCATGACGAGTTTGCCCAGCGGAACCATCACACGCGACGCGGTGTGTTCGGAGAACTCGAGCGCTCCGGTGATGAGTCCGGCGTCGTCGTCCACGAGTCCGTGGCGGGTGGATTCCTGCACGATCGACTGCACTTCTTCAAGGGTGAAGGTTGAGGTCACCTCGTCCTTCGGCTCAATCCGCATCAGCTTCAGGATGTGGTTCGCGGACCAGTTAAGCGCCGCAATGACGGGCTTGACGAGCCGCCCGATGAACATCAGCGGCGGCGCCAGCAGCAGCGCAGCCTTGTCCGCGACGGACACGGAAATGTTCTTGGGCACCATTTCGCCGAATGTGACGTGCAGGAACGTCACCAACAGCAGGGCGACGGCGAAGGCCACAATGTTCGCGACCTCCTCGGGGACGCCCACCGCTTCCAGCGGCACGGCCAGGAGGTGGTGGATCGCGGGCTCGGCCACCTGCAGGATCAGCAGCGAGCAGACGGTGATGCCGAGCTGGGCGCAGGCGAGCATGAGGGAAACGTTTTCCATCGCCCGCAGGGTGGTCTGGGCGCGCTTGGAACCTGCCTCGGCCAGCGGCTCGATCTGGCTCCGGCGGGCCGACATGACGGCGAATTCGGCGGCCACGAAGAAGGCGTTGCCCACCAGGAGGAACGCAAGCCAGAGGATTCCGGCCCAGTCGCTCATGCGGCACCTGCCTGGCTGGCGGGCTGGCCCTCGCCGGACACCCGGATGGGCCGGAAACAGATCCGGTCGATCCGGCGGCCGTCCATGCGGGTCACGCTGAGTGTCCCGCCGACGACGTCGACCGTGTCGCCGACTGCCGCGATGCGGCCGAGCTGGCTCATGACGTAGCCTCCCACCGTTTCGTAGGCAGCCTCGTCGGGCACGGTCAGGCCCGGGATCTGTTCGGAGAGTTCATCGGGCCGGAGCAGGCCCGGGAAGTACCAGTCGCCCGAGGCGCTTTGGAGCAGGCCGGGCCGGACCTTGTC
>NZ_CAKKMM010001142.1:0-1664 GCF_918698205.1 Microbacterium sp. Bi128
CGTCTCCTGCCCGTCCTGCGGCCGCGCCCAGGTGGACGTCTACACGCTCGCCGAGCAGGTCACCGCCGGCCTGGAAGGGATGGAAGTCCCGCTGCGCGTGGCAGTCATGGGCTGCGTGGTCAATGGTCCCGGCGAGGCCCGCGAGGCCGATCTCGGCGTTGCCTCCGGCAACGGCAAGGGCCAGATCTTTGTCAGGGGCGAGGTCATCAAGACTGTCCCGGAGGATCAGATTGTTGAGACACTGATCGAAGAAGCCATGCGTATCGCAGAAGAGATGGGGGACGCCGATGGCGAAGATGCTGTCAAGGGTAGCCCCGTGGTTAGCGTCTCGTAAGGACGACGCCGCTCCCGGCGTCGTCGTCCGGGTCCTTGGCGGCGCGGACACCGGACAACTGCTGGCGCTGGCGCACCGGGACGCCGTCGCCAATGTCTTCATCCTCTCGCACCTGGAGACCGCCGGTACGGCGTCTCCCACGGCCGGGGGCGCCAGCATTCTTGGCGTGTTCGACGGCGGCACCCTCCTCGGTGCCTGCTGGGCCGGTGCCAACCTGGTGCCGATCGAGCTGGCGCCCGAGCTCGCCGGCCTCATTGCGATGGCCGCGCACCGCTCCGGGCGCCGCTACGCCTCGATCTTTGGCCCCGCCGAAACTGTGCTGGCTCTCTACACGGCGCTGGAGCAGCTCGGCCAGACGGCCCACGAAGTCCGGGACCACCAGCCCCTGCTGACGATTGCGGGGCCGCCCGCCGTCCGGCCCGAGCCCGCACTCGGCTTTGGCCAGCTGGCTGACTTCGACAAGATCCTGCCCGCATGCGCCGCAATGTTCGAGGAAGAAGTGGGCTATTCGCCCTACCTCGGCGGCAGGGAGTATTACAGCCGGCGCGTCAAGAGCCTCATCCGCCAGGGCCATTCCCTCGTGCACGTGAACGCCGCCGGCGATGTCGTCTTCAAGGCCGAACTCGGCGCCGTCACGCCGGAAGTGACCCAGGTCCAGGGCGTCTGGATGAATCCCGACTTCCGCGGACTGGGACTGAGCGCGGGCTACATGGCCGCCGTCGTCGTCCTCGCCCAGACCCTCGCGCCGGTGACCAGCCTGTACGTCAACGGGTTCAACGCCAAGGCACGCGCCACCTACGATCGGGTGGGCTTTCGCCAGGTGGGCACGTTCGCTACCGTGCTCTTCTAGCGGGCAAATGCCGGCTGGCCGGTCTAGTTTTTTGGGGGAAACATGAAGACATCAGTGCTGCGCATTTTCGGGGCCTCGGCGCTCCTCGCCTGGGGCGCCATGGGATTGGCCGCATGTGGCACGCCCACCGGCTCGCCGGATACAGCCAAGAGTGCGCAAGCCCAGGCCGCAACCACGGTTCCCAGCGCGGCCACGACGCCTACTCCCACCCAGACGCAAGCCAAGGCTTACACGAGCGATGAACTGACGGCCCTCGTGGCACAGTTGAAGGATGCGCACGGCAAGCCGCTTACCGTGATGCCGCTTGCCGATCTCAAGAAGTCGGTCGAACAGGCAAAGTCCTTGCTGGCATCGATCTCGGTGGAACCCGCGGAGTGCGCGGCTCTGGCCCTTGGTGGCCAGGCAGCCTCGACCGAGGGCACGGCGGTCGCGGCGGGGGTGGCCCAAGATGCCGGGACGGGCGCTTCCACGGGTGTCTCC
>NZ_CAKKMM010001143.1:0-1663 GCF_918698205.1 Microbacterium sp. Bi128
GGCGTTGCCCTTGTGGATTACGTCGGCGCCGAGCTTCAGCAGGCCGTTGATGATGCGGAAGACGGCGTTTTCGTTGCCCGGGATCAGGCTGGACGCGAGGATGACGGTGTCCCCCTCGCCGCCGACGACGCGGTGGTCGCCGTTGGCCATGCGGGACAGGGCGGCCATGGGCTCACCCTGGGAGCCGGTGGACATCAGCACAACCCGGTTGTCCGGCAGGTTGTCGATGTTCTTGATGTCGACCAGGATCCCGGCCGGGACCTCCAGGTAGCCCAGTTTCGCGGCGATGGCCATGTTCCGGACCATGGAGCGGCCCACGAAGGCAACCTTGCGGTTGTGGTTGGCGGCGGCGTCGAGAACCTGCTGGACGCGGTGCACGTGCGAGGAGAAGGACGCGACGATGATGCGCTTGGAGGCCTGCCCGAACAGCCGGTCCAGGGTGGGCCCGATTTCCTTCTCGGCGGTGGTGAAGCCGGGGACGTCGGCATTGGTCGAATCCGACATGAACAGGTCCACGCCTTCTTCGCCCAGCTTGGCGAAGTGCCGGAGGTCGGTGATGCGGCCATCCAGCGGGAGCTGGTCCATCTTGAAGTCACCGGTGTGCAGGACGGTGCCGCCCGCGGTGCGGAGGAACACGGCCAGGGCGTCCGGGATGGAGTGGTTGACGGCGACGAACTCGCATTCGAAGGGCCCGTACTTCTCGACCTGGCCCTCGACGACGATCTTCGTGTTCGGCTTGATCCGGTGTTCCTGCAGCTTGGCCTCGATGAGGGCCAGTGTCAGCTGTGACCCGACGATGGGGATATCGGCGCGCAGGCGCAGGAGGTAGGGGACGGCGCCGATGTGGTCTTCGTGACCGTGGGTCAGGACCACAGCGACGATGTCCTGGAGACGGTTCTCGATGTAGGAGAAGTCCGGCAGGATGAGGTCGACGCCGGGCTGGGTCTCCTCGGGGAAGAGGACGCCGCAGTCAACGATGAGGAGCTTGCCATCGATCTCGAAAACGGTCATGTTTCGACCGATTTCCCCGATTCCGCCGAGCGGTACGATCCGCAGGGTGTTCTTCGGGAGGCGGGGCGGCGTGACAAGGCCGGGAAGGGCGGTTTGGGTCATAGTGCACTACTTTCCAGGCTGAAGCCGGGCTGGTTCTTAACCATCAGGATTGGCTCCCGATCAGGAAAAGCCCATCCCCGCTTCCGCCAAATCCTCGCGGATGGTTGCGATCTCGGCCTCGCCCGGCTCCACGAGGGGCAAACGGACAACCGAGTTGGGCAGGACTCCCTGCCACTTAAGAACCTGCTTGGCAGCGACAGCACCCTGAATGTGGGTCATCACTGCGCGGACCACGGGGTCCAGTTCGAAATGTAGGGTGCGGGCGGTAGCAAAATCGCCTGCAAGTGCGGCATCGATCAGCGCACGGAATTGCCGCGTCGCGACGTGCGCGGAGACGCTGACCAGCCCGACGGCACCGGCGGCCATCCACGGCAGCGTGAGGCCGTCGTCGCCGGAGTAGACATCAAGATCGGTGTTCGCCAGGACGCGCGTGAGGGCGTTAAAGTCGGCCTTGGCATCCTTGAGGGCGACGATCCTGGGGTGGTCGGCGAGCCGGATCATGGTCTCGGGCAGGATGGGCACGCCGGCGCGGCCGGGGATGTCGTAGACC
>NZ_CAKKMM010001144.1:0-1663 GCF_918698205.1 Microbacterium sp. Bi128
CAGGCCGGAGTTTCGTTACTATTTGAGCTTTGGCCGATTGGTCAAGTGTGATACTACCCAAATAGCCGGGCACAGTATTTGCCGTTGAATTCCCACGTAGTAAATGACTTAGGACCAAGTGGTATTACCGCCAATCCGAGTACTTCCTTGCCGACATCGGCAAGGCAACCCAAGCCACGCTAAGGCCGAAATGGCCTCCTTCATGTAAAGAGCTTCGAAAGATGCTCCCGAAAAGATAGGCCGTGAACAATTGCCGGGAGCCGCTATTCTTGACAATTATTTTCCCCTATATGAGAGTGTGCTCTATCTAAATATCCCCGGCACCGATCGGAGCGCGCAGCAAATGAAAATACGCCATTGGGGTTCGGGCATCACTGTTGCGCTTGTGCTGTGCGGGTCTCTTGTTGCGGGTCCTGCATCCTCGGCGGCGGAGCCGATCGTTCCGGGCCACCTGCCTTATCCGGCCGGCGGAACATCTGTACTGGGAGACGGTATTGACGCGGGCAACCGGAATGCGCAGCTGGCGGAGACCGTTCCTGCACAGATCAACCAGTCCTGGCGTGCCGAGCCGCCGCTCTGCCCGTCCTCCGGCGGCAGCAGTGCCGTGTCCATCAGTGTGTCGGGAAACCGGACGGTTGTGGTGGACACGCAGTACCAGTGCTCGTGGTTATCAGCCTACGAAACAGGCACCGGAAAGCTGCTGTGGCGCCATCAATACCACTTCGCCCACATGGCGAAGATCGACGGATCGAGGGTCTATCTCTCCCACGACAACCCCGAAACCAGCCAGATGGTCCTGGACACATTCAACCTGAACATCGGCGCATTGTTGTGGACTAGCCCTTACGTGAGCGAATACCGAACCGTGTTCGGCTCCGGAGTGGTCATGGGCGGTTATTACGCTCTGGATGCAACCACGGGCATTAATCGGTTCGTAGCAGGCCCTAGCGCAACCAGTGAACCCTCGCTTATCGAAGCGGGTCGGGTCATTTACAACGGACAAGGTTTGGTAGAGGCTTTCTCCGCCACAACAGGAAAGTCGATCTGGAAGTACGTGAAACCTGGAGGCAACTCCGGCCCGTACGGGCCTGGCGCGGGGACCGCCGCAGCGTCTGTGCATAACGGCAGGCTCTACATCTCCAGCAACTTTTACACGGCGCAGACCTTGGTACTGGACGCCGCAACAGGCAGGTACATCCGTACGCTGCCCAACAGCACGAAGGCCATCGCCTTCGACGGCCGCACCGGGATCTTCACCACGTCCGGCTACAATGAGCCCTCCGTTATCACGGCAGCAGACCTGGACACCGGTGCGGTTCAGTGGACACACCGGCTGGGCATGAAGGACCAAAACTACGGCTACGAGGTCGTGTCCTCGGCACCTATCATCGCAAACGGGCTGGTCTGGATCCTCGCCGGCGTCGACACCCTCACCCCGGGACAACTTCTCGCCCTGGATGAGATCACAGGCACGGTCCGGAGCGGCACCGAGGTTGTGTGTCCGCCCCCGTTCGGCGGCAACCTCGCCATCGCCCAGCACCGCGTCTTTGTCCCTACGGGATGCGGTGTCCAGACCTACGTTCCCGGAGCGGCCGACACCGTAGCACCGACCGTGACGGGCCGGACACCCGCAGCATCCGCTACGAATGTGAGCCAAAACGTA
>NZ_CAKKMM010001145.1:0-1662 GCF_918698205.1 Microbacterium sp. Bi128
GTGCATTGAAGTTCCCCGGCACTTGCAGCGCGAACCAGGCGCCCGGTTTGAGGGCATCGAGCCATAGGGGCAGGAGCTTTCGGTGGCCGGGCACCCACTGCAGGGCCGCGTTGGTGACCACCACGTCCGTGTCCCCGGACGGCAGCCAGTGCTCAATGTCGGCCAGCTCGTAGGAAAGATTGGCCGCCGCGGCTGCGTGGTCCTTGGAAGTGGCCAGCATTTCCGGCGACGAATCCAGACCCACCACCTGCGCGCCCGGCCAGCGGTCCGCGAGCGTCGCGGTCAGGTTGCCGGGACCGCAGCCGAGGTCCACCACGTGCCGCGGGGCTTCGGCGTGAATCCGACCGGTCAGATCAAAAAATGGTCTGTCCCGGTAGTCCCCGAACTGCACATATTTCTCCGGATCCCACTTCATGGCTGCCTCCAGTTCCCGGCACGTTGTCCTAACCGAAGCCTAGTCCCGGCCCGTGGGCCAGCCAAGGAAGCACGCCTGCGCTGCGGGCGGCTCACGGCGCGCGCCTGCACTGCGTGCGGTGCCGCGGATACCACGCGGGCACTAAGCTGGACAGCAATGAAACTCGTTGATCAGCTCCCCGCCCCGGCCGCCCGTATCCCCGGCAGGACGGGCCTGGACCCGGACGAGCTCTACACCCGGTTTGTCGAGTGGACCGAGACCCGCGGCCTGGCCCTGTACACCGCCCAGGACGAGGCCATCATGGAGCTGGCCGCCGGTTCAAACGTCATCCTGGCCACCCCGACCGGGTCCGGGAAATCCCTCGTGGCCATTGCCGCGCACTTCCAGGCCATGGCCCGCGGGCAGCGGAGCTACTACACCGCCCCGATCAAGGCCCTCGTCTCGGAAAAGTTCTTCGCCCTCTGTGAGATCTTCGGCGCCGACAACGTCGGCATGATCACCGGCGACTCCGGCGTGAACCAGGACGCCCCGATCATCTGCTGCACGGCCGAGATCCTGGCCAACATCGCCCTGCGTGAAGGTTCTGCGGCGCAGCTCGGCGCCGTGATCATGGACGAGTTCCACTTCTACTCGGACCCGCAGCGCGGCTGGGCGTGGCAGGTGCCGCTGCTTGAACTGCCCCAGGCGCAGTTCCTGCTGATGTCGGCGACGCTCGGCGATGTCAGCCGGTTCGAGGACGGCCTCAGCGACCTGACCGGCCGCACGACGACGACCGTCAGTTCCGCGGAACGCCCCATCCCGCTGCACTACTACTACGAGCAGACTCCGGTCCACGAGACGCTTGAGGAGCTGCTCGCCACCAAGCAGGTCCCGGTCTACGTGGTCCACTTCAGCCAGGTCGAGGCGATCGACCGGGCCCAGAACCTGATGAGCATCAACGTCTGCACCCGCGAGGAAAAAGACAAGATCGCCGAGCTCATTGCCGGGTTCCGCTTCGCCGCAGGCTTCGGCAAGACCCTTAACCGCCTGGTCCGGCACGGGATCGGCGTTCACCACGCCGGCATGCTGCCGAAGTACCGCCGGCTGGTCGAACAGCTTGCCCAGGCTGGTCTGCTGAAGGTCATCTGCGGCACGGATACGCTCGGGGTGGGCATCAACGTGCCCATCCGCACCGTGCTGCTGACGGCACTGAGCAAATACGACGGCGTCCGCACCCGTCTGCTGAACTCCCGTTAGTTCCACCAGAT
>NZ_CAKKMM010001146.1:0-1659 GCF_918698205.1 Microbacterium sp. Bi128
GGGCGCGTTTGCTGGGGGCAACCGCGCCCTCCGCCGGGCCGTCATACCCGGCGCCGTCGTAGGCCGCCTCGTCCGGGGTGGACAACGGTCCGTAGGCCGGAAGCCGCGGGGCACCGGACATCACAGTGGTCGGGTTGCCGCTGGTGCGGGAAAGCATCTCGGTGGGCCGGGCGAGGCTGCCGTATACCTCAGTCTGCAATTCCGTGGGCATTCCGGTGGGCGGCAGCACGTGGGCCGTTTCCTGCGCGTCCGACGCCGGACCGGTACCGCCTGGCGGCCGGGTTGGCGGTGCTGCCACGGCCGGCAGGGTGCTGCGAGCCGCCGGCGGCTGGAGGTCGAGTTCGGCGTCGCTGAGGTTGGTCCTGATGTGCCGGAGCTCGGACAACAGGGCGCTGCCGTCGACGGGGCGCTTGTCCGGGTCCCGGTCCGTGCACCACTGGACGAGTTCGTCGATCTCCGCGGCCAGCCCGGGCACCTCCAGCGAGGGCGCTGCGACGGTGGAATTGACGTGCTGGTAGGCGACCTGGATGGGCACGTCGCCTTCGAACGGCTGCCGGCCCGTGATCATTTCGTAGAGCATGATCCCGACGGAATAGATGTCGCTGCGGGCATCTGCCTGTTTGCCCAGGACAAGTTCGGGGGAGATGTAGGCGACGGTCCCGATCAGGGCGCCCGTGCTGGTGGACGTCGAGATAGCGCGTGCCAGGCCGAAGTCGCCGAGCTTGATCCGCCCGTCGTCGGCGATCAGGACGTTTTCGGGCTTGATGTCCCGGTGGATCATTCCGGCGGCGTGCGCGGCGCCGAGGCCTTCGACGACCGGATCGATCAGCGCCAGGGCCAGCCGCGGCGACAGGGCGCCCTTGTCATTGAGGACATCCCGCAGCGTGTGGCCCTTGATGAATTCCATGACCAGATAGGCGAGCCGGCCGTCCTCGCCCTGGTCCAGGACGCCCACGACGTGTGGGTGGGAGAGCCGGGCGGCAGCCTTGGCTTCGCGGCCCAGCCGATCGAGGAACTGCGGGTCGTCAGCCAGATGGGGATGGAGCACCTTCAGCGCGACATCACGCTCAAGGCGCTGGTCCGTGGCGAGGTACACGGTGGACATCCCGCCGCGGGCAAGCCTGGATTGAACCTGGTAGCGGTTGTCCACCAGGTTCCCTACGAGAGCATCCGACACGTATTCCTGCACCTTACAATCGTAGTCGCTGGACAGAAACGGGCCCGAATCAACATGCGATCCGGGCCCGTAGCGTCACGCTCCGCCGAAAGGGAGCCTGTGCTGGAGTCTGTAGATGGCCGAGCGGCCGGGTTTAGCCGAACAGCTGCCGGTTGGCCTTGATGGCGGCGACGTAGCCCTTGGTGTCCTCGAACATGCCGTTCTGGCTCACCGAGTACTGGCCCTGGTAGTAGCCGGCGATTGCGGTGTCCACATCCGGGCTCGTGCGGACCAACTGGCGGATGATCGCGATGCCTGCCGTGGCGTTGTCGTAGGGATCGAGCAGGTTCAGCTGGCGGCCCACCAGATCGGAGGCCCATTCGCCGGAGGACGGGATGACCTGCATGGTGCCGATCGCATTGGCCGGTGACACCGCACGCTGGTCGAAGCCGGATTCCTGGAAGGCAAAAGCCTGTGCAAGGCTGGCGTCCACGCCCATGCGC
>NZ_CAKKMM010001147.1:0-1657 GCF_918698205.1 Microbacterium sp. Bi128
CACCGAGGCTGCGCTGGTGACCGATCGTCAGCGGCGGCCGCAGGCGATCGACGTACGCGCGCCAGGCGCCCGCCCACCCGATCACGCGCCGCACGTCCGGTGCCCACGGATTGTCCGGGATGCCGAGGATCCCGCCCTTCGGCAACGGCGCCGCCCCGATTCCGGGGACCCCCGCGACCCACGCTCCGGCGGGGTTCGGGGCGACCACCTGATCGGCGAGCCCGAGTTCGGACAGCAGGCCGCGGACGATCCCGCCGCGGGTGGCGAAGCTCTCCGCCCCGACGTCGAGCGTGAGGCCGCCCACCTCGGCCGAGCGCACGACTCCCCCGAACACGTCGGAGGCTTCCAGCACCGTGACCTGCATGCCGACCTTGGCGCACTCCAGCGCCGCGACGAGACCGGAGATCCCCCCGCCCGCGATGACGATGCGGCTCTCGTGCGCGTGCTCGGCGAGCCTCTCGAGCGGGTCGCTCACATCGTCTCCCCGTGCGCGTGGGCGACGATGCGGCTGAGGACGGTCGGGTCGGTGTCGGGCGGCACGCCGTGACCGAGGTTCAGGATGTGCGCGCGCGCCGCGCGGCCCCGCGCGAGGATGTCATCGATGTGAGCCGCGAGCACCGGCCACGGTGCCCCCAGCAGCGCGGGGTCGATGTTGCCCTGCAGCGTCGTGTCGGGGCCGACGATGGCAGCGGCCTCGTCGAGCGGCATCCGCCAATCGACGCCGACCGCGTCGGCGATGCCCCCCAGACGCATGTCGGCGAGGAACGGCCCGGTGCCGACGCCGAAGTGGATGCGGGGCACCTCGATGCCCTCGAGCGCGGTGCGGGAGTGCGGAGCGACGAATTCGAGGAACGCCGATCGCGACAGCGAGCCGGCCCACGAGTCGAAGAGCTGGACCGCCTGGGCGCCGCCGGCGATCTGCGCGTCGAGGAACGCCTTCGACACCTCCGCCAGCCACCCGGCGAGCCGATGCCACGACTCCGGGTCGGCGTACATCATGCCCCGGGCGCGGAGGTGCTCCTTCGACGGACCGCCCTCGACGAGGTACGCCGCGAGCGTAAACGGGGCACCGGCGAAGCCGATGAGCGGCACGGCGTCGTCGAGCTCGCCGGTCACGAGGCGCACGGCCTCGCGCACCGGCTCGGCCGCTGCCGCCACGTCGGCGGGATCGATCGAGGTCACACGCGCGACGTCGGCGGCGGTGCGCACCGGCTCGGCGAACACCGGGCCGCGACCCGGCTCGATCTCGACGTCGACACCGGCGAGACGCAGCGGCACGACGATGTCGCTGAAGAAGATGGCGGCATCCACCCCGTGGCGCCGGATCGGCTGCAGCGTGATCTCGGCCGCGAGCTCCGGGGTCAGGCACGCGTCGAGCATTCGGGTGCCGACCCGCAGGTCGCGGTACTCCGGGAGCGAGCGCCCCGCCTGTCGCATGAACCACACCGGCTGCCGCTCGGGACGGTCGCCACGGAGGGCACGGAGGAGGGGCGCGTCGGGGGTGGCCATGGCATCCATCCTTCCACTCGGCTCCGCTGAGCGACGAGGATGCCTCGACGTCGAGAGGCGACCAGGAATACCGCGCGGGGGCCGGGCGTAGAATATGGATGTGCTGCTCTGCGTGAGCGCGAGTCACAAGACCGCGTCCTTCGATCTC
>NZ_CAKKMM010001148.1:0-1651 GCF_918698205.1 Microbacterium sp. Bi128
CGATTCCAGGGCGCCGCCTTCGGCGAGTTCGGGCAGGCTGTTGAGGGTCTCCAGGCCGGTCAGGAGCGCACAGGCCTCGTCCACGGTGAACCGTACGGGGCGGGTCAGGTCCAGGGCCTGGGTGATGAATACGTGGTCATCGTCCCACTGGATGTCCAGCAGATCGTCGGGGTACCCCTCCGGCAGGCCCGAGCAGATCAGGATCCGCAGGTCGTCCTCGAGTGCCTTGCGGGTGATGCCAAACCTGGCGGCGACCTCGCTGATGTGCAGTCCCTGGTTGTGGACAAGGAACGGGACGAGTTGCAGCATCCGCTTGAGCTGGTCCTCCGAGGTTCGTTTCCGGGTACGGCCGGCGCGGCCCGCCGCCGGGAAGGCCACATCCGGCAGGGGCCTGTCGGCGAACTCGGCGGCTGCCGTGAGTCGGCGGTGGACGGCGCCGGCGAGTTCGGGGGGTGAAATCACGGTGACGCGGGGACCGTAGGAGGCCAGCTCCTCGCCCAGGGTCTCGGCATCGCGGAAGGGCACCGCGAGGCGGTCCGTCCCGGCCGAATGCCCCAGCGTTCGGGCTTCCGGCGCTGTGGCTTCCGGCGCTGCGTCCGGAAGCGGCTGGGCGCGTTTGCGGAGGCCCAGGAGCCGCCCGTGTTCGACGTCGACCACGGCGCTCTGCACCGGCAGCTCGGCCAGGCCGGCCACTGCGGACGTCAGGCGGGACAGGCGGAAGAACCGTTTGTCCCCTCGGCCCCGGTCGTGGCCCACGAGGTACCACTGGCCGAAGCGGCTGCCCAGGCCCCAGGGTTCCACCAGGCGTTCCTGCTCCTGGCCGGTGCTGCCGGCGAGGTAGCTGAACCGGACCGGGTGCTGGGCGTGTGTCGCGGCGACCAGGTCCTCGAAGGCCTGGCCGGCGGGGCGGATGCGCGGCTGGACGCCGGTGGGGAGTTCGGCGTCGACCAGGCCGCCGGCGGCCTGCAGCTTCCGGACCGCGTCGACGGCGGCGGAGCCGAGGGCGGCGTGCTCCCAGAGCTGGGCCGCGAGAATCAGGACCGTGCACTCTTCGGGGGTGAGGCTGACGTCGGGCAGCCGGTTCGATTCCTTGCCGATCCGGTAGCGGGTGGTTGCCGGGTCGTCGGAGCCCCAGCCCGTGTCCGTCACGGCCTCGACGTCGAAGCCAAACTGGCGCAGCTCGCCCTTGTCGCGTTCGAACATGCGGCCGAAGGCGACGTCACTGCTCGTGGTGTCGTGGTAGACCTTTTCGCGCAGCTCGCTGCGGCGCAGGCCGTACTTGGTGTTGAGCAGGGCGATGAGCAGGTTCAGGAGGCGTTCTGTACGTGAGGCGGACACCCCGCAAGGGTACTAAAGCCGGTCGCGGAAAATGACGAAAGCGCGGCAACAGCCGGAAGAACTTTTCCGATTGTTACCGCGCTTCGTTCCCCGGGGGGCGGGTGGGGACTAGCGGACGGCGACGAGGTCCACGACGAAGATCAGGGCCTCGTTGGGGCCGATCGCCCCGCCGGCGCCACGGGAACCGTAGGCAAGCTCGGACGGGATCTCGAGCCGGCGGCGGCCGCCGACCTTCATGCCCAGCAGGCCCTGGTCCCAGCCCTGGATGACCTGGCCGACGCCGACCCTGAAGTCCAGCGGCGCGCCGCTGGAC
>NZ_CAKKMM010001149.1:0-1651 GCF_918698205.1 Microbacterium sp. Bi128
CTCCGGACATGCGGACACTGACAAATGAACCACAAGGCCGGCGGCCAGCAGGTCCTCCGTGATCTGGCCGCCGGACTGCCCGGTGCCCACCACCAGCACGGCACCGTCGGGCAGTTGCTGCGGGTTGCGGTAGTCGTGGCTGTGGAGCTGGTGCACGTGCCGCGGGAGACCGGCGGACGCGGCAGGGATGCGCGGGCGCTGGAAGGCGCCGTTCGACAGGATCACGTTATCTGCCGTGAAGCGCCCGCCGCCGCTCTCCACACTGAAGTGGCTGCCCTCCCTGGCGATCAGGGTGGCCTCCGTGCCCAGCCGCACCGGCGCGGCAATCCGCCGCGGTGTCGGGGGACAGCATGGCTGCTTCCTGGCGGCCTGAGCCATGGCGGCGCGGGCTGGCCGACGTGAGCGCCAAAGGCCCGGTTCCCCAGAAGTGCGGGACAATGGAAGTCCCGAACCACGAAAGCGGGCCACCTTGCTTAGTCTCCAGCACGATGCCGACGGCTTCGCCCGGCTGACCCCATGGGACTGAGCGGCGCCGGCGGCGCCGGCCATCTCGATCCGCTGCTGTATCCGTGGGCCCCGCCCGTGGCCTCGGGTGTCATGGACGGCAATGAATTCCGGCCCCTTGAGCTTTCAGCCGGACTGGATGAAGCCCTCGCGCAAGCCAGCGCGGCACCGCTGGAAGCCCGGTCCCTGGTGGTCGCCATCGGCTCGAATTCAAGCGCCGACGTGATGCGGCGGAAATTCGCCAACTACCACCAGCCTGTCAGCACGGTCCTGCCGCTGGTCCGGGGGCAGCTCCACAACATTGCCGTTGGCCACTCCGCCCACGTGAGCAAGGCCGGCTACATCGCCGCCGCCCCGTATCCGCTGATGGGAGAGTGCACAGCGGTCTGGCTTTCGTGGCTGGACGATGTCCAACTGATGGCCCTCGACGAAACGGAGCCCAACTACCGGCGGATCCAGCTCGACGGCGAAGCCTGCCCGCTCGTGGTGGACCACGGGGAACGTCCGGAGGAGTTTTCGCTGTTCACCTCGCGCTGGGGCGTGCTGACCGATGGCGGCGGCGGGAAGCTTCCCTTCCTCGACCAGTCTGCCCTTTTCGGGCTCCTCGCCGGCAGCGGCACCGGGGACCTTCTGGAGGAGGGGAAGTCCGTGTTCGACGGGCCGCCGGGGCTTGTTGCCGAGCAACTCGGGATACCCGCGGTCCAGGCATGGGCCAGGGAATGGTTCAGCTCGGCCGGCCTCGCCGCGCCAGTGGACTTCGACCGGCCCTGCACCGGGTAGCCACCCCTCTGGAACGTCGCCGTCACCGGGCGGCGATGTTCTGTGCCTTGTTCTCCGCGATGTGCTGCGCAATGTATTCGGCATCGCGGCCCACGCCCGCCACGATGGACGAGCCGTGCCCGGTCAGCCACGGCAGCCCTACGGCGTACAAGCCCGGGTGTTCGGTGACGCCGCGGTGGTGCCGGGGGTAGTTCCATTCGTCCAGCACCGGGATGTCCAAGATACTGAAGTCCAGCCGGTAGCCCGTGGCCCAGAGGACCGACGTGACGTTGGCGGCTTCGAGATTCAGCCGCGCCGGCTCCGAAGGAAGCCAATCGGCCTTGCGCGGCGGCTCCGGCTCCGGTGCGGGCATGGCGGTGGCGGCAAT
>NZ_CAKKMM010001150.1:0-1650 GCF_918698205.1 Microbacterium sp. Bi128
TTGGAGTGGACGGTGGAGAGCGAACCGTCGTGGCCCGTGTTCATGGCCTGGAGCATGTCCAACGATTCGCCGCCGCGGACCTCACCGACCACGATGCGGTCCGGACGCATACGCAAAGAGTTGCGCAGCAGCTCGCGGATGGTGACTTCACCCTTGCCTTCGGTGTTCGGCGGCCGGCTTTCCAGCCGCACCACGTGTGCCTGCTGGATCTGGAGTTCAACGGCATCCTCGATGGTCACGATCCGCTCGTTGGCGGGAAGGAATGAGGAAAGCACATTGAGCAGCGTGGTTTTACCGGTGCCCGTACCGCCGGAGACGATGATATTCAGCTTGGCCCTGACGCAGGCGTTGAGCAACTCGGCCATCTCTGGGGTGAGCGTGCCGAATTCGATCAGGTTCCGGACAGTCAGCGGCACCTTGCTGAACTTACGGATGGTCAGCGATGAGCCGCCGACGGCGAGTGGAGGAATTACGGCGTTGACGCGGGAGCCGTCTTCCAGCCGCGCGTCGACCAGCGGCGAGGATTCGTCGATACGACGGCCCACCTTGGACACGATGCGTTCTATAACTTTGCGCAGGTGGTCCTCGGAGCTGAACATCGATTCGGTGAGCGTCAGCTGGCCCTTGCGTTCCACATAGATCTGGTCCATCCGGTTCACCATGATTTCCGTGACGTCCGGATCGTCCAGGAGCCGCTGCAGCGGTCCGTACCCGAGCACGTCGTCGGCCACGTCCCGGACCAACCGGGAGCGTTCCTCCGTCGTCAGCGGGACTTGCTCCGCATCGATGATATGGATGAGCTCCTCCCTGGCCGAGCTGCGCAGCTCGCCTTCTGTGATGGTTAAGTCGTTGAACCGGGCTCCCATCTTTTCGAACAACGCCGTCGCTGCGCGCTGCTTGATCGCAGCGAAAGCGTCGACGGGCTGGTGGGTCTTGGGATGGAAACCCTCGGGCGCAACGGACGCGCCGGCCGACTGCACCGACCTGGCGGGTGCCGCCGGCCGTTCTCGGCGTACTGCAGGCGGGGAAGTCGGGGCCGGCATACGCGGGGCAGCCGGGGGAGCCGTCGTGGAGGCAACGGAGGTGACGGCCAGGGCAGCGGCAGGCAGGGACTTCTCCTGTGCCGCCTGGATGCGTTCGGAAAGTTTCAACTAGACCACAACCCGCCGGTGAGTCTTACGCTGGGATTTTGCGCGCCAGGCCGGGCTGAAGCGTTCCACGAGTTGGTTGAGCCCCTTTACGGCGGGGTCCTTTCTAGCCTCCTGCAGGACGGGGACGCCACGGTTAGTTGAGAACGCGACAGCACGGGAGCGCGGGACGCTAACATCCACGGGGGCGCCAATTGTGGATTCGACGTCCTGGACCGAGAGGCCACACTTGGGATCGGCCATGTTGAGCACCACGTGCCTGCTCGCCGGCATGATGTCCAGTTGGCGGAGAATGTCCAGTCCGGCGCGGAGGCCGCGGACGCTGGGGATATCCATCGCGCTCACCCAGACCACGTCGGTGCAGGCCTCCATGGCAGCCAAGCCGATTTCCGGCAGGCCTGGAGCAGTATCGACCACCACGTATTGGAACTCGTCCGCCAACTGCTCCAGCAGGCGAGTAATCTGCTCGGGGGTGATGTAATCGGCCTCAACGGGGCTGACG
>NZ_CAKKMM010001151.1:0-1649 GCF_918698205.1 Microbacterium sp. Bi128
AAGCTGGACATTCTTGAACGCCACGGCCTCAAAGTGTGGACCATCTCCAACCACCTCAAGGGCCAGGCCATCTGCGACGACCCGATCGACGAACGGCACCGCGGCATCCTGCCGGACGTCGTATGGGGCGACGGCGATCCTGAAGGGGTCCGCCGTCGTGCCGCCGAGGAACTGAAGAACACTGCACGGCTCGCCGCAAAGCTGGGCGTGAAAACGGTGACCGGCTTTACGGGATCGTCCATCTGGAAGTACGTGGCAATGTTCCCGCCCGCCTCCGAAAAGATGGTCGACGCCGGCTACCAGGATTTTGCCGACCGGTGGAACCCCATCCTCGATGTCTTTGACGAGGTGGGCGTCCGGTTCGCCCATGAGGTGCACCCGTCAGAGATCGCTTACGACTACTGGACAACGCAGCGCGCCCTCGAGGCGATCGGGCACCGCGAGGCCTTTGGCCTGAACTGGGACCCGAGCCACATGGTGTGGCAGGACATCGACCCTGTGGGGTTCCTGTGGGACTTCAAGGACCGGATCTACCATGTGCACTGCAAGGACACGAAGAAGCGCCTGTCCAACGGGCGCAACGGCCGGCTGTCCTCCCATTTGCCCTGGGCTGATCCGCGCCGCGGCTGGGACTTCATCTCCACCGGCCACGGCGACGTGCCTTGGGAGGATGCGTTCCGGATGCTGAACGCCATCGACTACCGCGGGCCGCTGTCCGTGGAGTGGGAGGACGCCGGAATGGACAGGCTGAAGGGCGCCCCCGAGGCGCTGGCTTTCGTGCGCCGGCTCTCCTGCTATGAACCCTCCGCCGCAGCTTTCGACGCCGCATTCAGCACGAAATAATTCGCAGACAAGTGAGGCCGGCCCCGCGGGGCCGGCCTTTCCTGTGCCATGAGCTTCTTGTATCCGGTCAGCTTTTTATATCGGTCAGAGGGCAGCCCGGGCCGCTGGTGCCGGCTCCACCAATGCTGGCTCCGCGAGGGCTGCCCCCGCCAGGGCCAGGTGACTCCGCGTCATCTCTGTTGGGTCGTCCTGCAGCCACTCGTGGCCGCCCCACTCGCTGGTCAGCGTGCCCGTGAAGCCGGTCCCGCGCAGCAGGCTGCCGAGGTCATGCAGCGGCTGGGAAACCCGGCCGCCGTCGTCGTCCAGATCCCAGAACTTCAGATGGAAGGCGCCCACCAGGGGGAGGATGCCCTGCAGGTCTGCGGCGTCACTGCGGCCGAAGCGGATGAGCAGGTTCATGAAGAGGGTGTGAATGCGCGGCGGAATCTTCCCTGCGCGGAGCAGGGCGGTGACAGCATCGTGGGTGGCGGGATCGCGCCAGTCGTTCTCCAGGCGCGCCAGAAGATCGGAAGGTACGCCGCCCTGCCGCAACTCATGAAGGTAGGTGACGGGAAGGGCCGGCATGAGCATGCTGATGTCGACGAGTACCCGCACGCGCTCATCTGCCAGTCCGGCTATCGCATCCAGTGCTGGTGCCACCGAAGGGTTGTTTGGAGCCTGCTGCCCTTGGATTTCTTCGTAGAGCACCAGGTCGAGTTCATGCAGCAGCGGCTGCAGCAACGTGAGCAGTTCCGTGCCTGCCTGTCCGATCGGTAACCGGATCCCGCGGGCACCCACTCGGCTGGCGGCGCTGAGCTGGGGGACCA
>NZ_CAKKMM010001152.1:0-1644 GCF_918698205.1 Microbacterium sp. Bi128
GGACCCTCTTCTTCATGCCGGTGGTGCTCAGCCCGCTAGCCACGGCCTACATCTGGAAATACATCTTCGACTTCGACGGTCCGCTCAATGCCTTCCTTACGGCAATAGGCGCCGGCGACCAGGCCAAGCCGTGGCTGGCCGACCCGCAGTGGGCCATCTGGACCGTGCTGGTGGTGCTGGTCTGGTCTTCCACCGGCTTTGCCATGGTGATTTTCATGGCCGGCCTGGCCGGTGTCCCCGTGGAAGTGGAGGAGGCGGCGGCCATTGACGGCGCCAATCTGTGGCAGCGGTTCCGCAACGTTACCCTGCCCGCCATCCGCCCCGCCGTCGCCATCGCCACCACCCTGGGAATCGTCCAGGGGCTGCGCGTCTTCGATCCCATCATGGCGCTCACCGGCGGCGGACCGGCCGGAGCGACGGAAACGCTGGCCACGCTGGTTTACAAGCAGGCCTTTGCGCTCGGGAACTTCGGGGGCGGTGCCGCCCTGGCCCTGGTGCTCGCCGCCATCATCCTGATCTTCGCCGTTCTCCAGCAGCGGCTGACGCGTTCGAACCCTGAGGACTAAGCCATGTTCCGCTACACCAAACTCACCCTGCTCCGCGAAGTCGGCCTCTGGGCGCTGGCCCTGGTGTTCCTCGCACCGTTCTACTTCCTGGTGACAACTACCCTGAAGCCGGACAACGAGTTGTTCACCACCTCGGCCCTGGCTCCGCCAACAAGCCCCGACTTCAGCAACTTTATCGACGTCCTCACCGCCACCGGCAACTCCAACGTGGTGATGGGCCTGGTCAACAGCGCCATCATCACCGCAGGCAGCATCGTGGGGCTGATCGCACTCGGTTCCATCACCGGATATGTCATCTCCCGCAGCACCCGACGCTGGAGCAAGGGCGCGTATTACCTCTTCCTGATCGCCATCATCCTCCCCGGCCAGCTCGGCGCCGTCCCGCTCTACATGGGTGCACGGGCCCTTGGGCTCACCGGATCCGCTTGGGGCCTGATCATCCTCTACACGGGCATGCTCCTGCCGTTGTCGATCTTCCTCTACGCAAACTTCTTCCGCGGCCTCGGCACGGACTACGAAGAAGCGGCCACCATCGACGGCGCCAGCAAATCCCAGATTTTCTCCAAGGTGGTGTTCCCCATGATGGCCCCAGCCACGGGAACGGTCACCATCTTCGCCGGGCTCATCGTGTGGAACGACTTCTTCACGTCGCTGATCTTCCTGGGCGGCTCCGTCAACCAGACGCTGCCGGTGGCCATGTACTACTACATCGGCTCCCTGGTCTCCCAGTGGAACTCGATCTTCGCGATAGTGATCGTCTCCATGATTCCCATCCTGGCGCTGTTACTGTTCGCGCAGAAACGGTTCATCCAGGGCTTCTCCGGCGGCCTGAAGGGCTGACCCGCGATGGTTGACAACCGCGCAGCGTTCGAGCGCTTCGTGGAGATCTTCTACACCCAAAAACGGGTGCGTGAAGCCTTCGACTTCCTTGTGGCCGACGACTACCGGCAGCACAACCCGACCATTCCTGACGGGCCTGAGGCGGCAGTAAGAATGCTGACGCCGAAGTTCGACGGATCGCCAGACTCCCGGTTCGAGGTTCAGCGCATCCTGGTGGACGGTGACCTGGCGTTGGTGC
>NZ_CAKKMM010001153.1:0-1644 GCF_918698205.1 Microbacterium sp. Bi128
CCCTACGCGGGCGTAGCGAACCTGAGGCCAAAGCCATCGCAGGATTCCTGAAAGGCCAGCAGAATATAGACACCCGCAACCTGCAGGCAATTCTTCGCGATTCGAAAAATATGAACCGTCTATACCGCATACCGGCTGCCCATTCAGACATCGTGACATTTGAAACCTGGGCGGACGGCCGCGACATCATCTTGGATCCCCGTCAGGGGTTGCTGGTCAGACTGATGAGGTCTTTCGGGTTGGCTGAGACAACGCCAGCTACCTCCTGAAGGCACCCCCGTGTAGTGGTGAGCCTGCTGTCTAGAGCCTGTCTATCCAGGTCTCTTCTTCCCTGTTGTCCCAAGCGGAACCTCCCACAATCTTCGGCCGAGCCTCTTTGCGCTGCCGGATGAGGCTAAGCACACGATGTGCATCTGCGGCGTGAAGATCGCGAAGAGAGTTCACAGGGCGAACCACGCACGACTCGATGACGGCCTTCCGCTCTTTCTGCTCGTTGATACCGGCATCGGCGAAGGCTGCCCGTAGCTGAGCAACTTGCTCATCAGTAATGGGCATGTGCTGTAGCGGTGCTTGACCTTCTGGCGTGTCAATTTCAAACAGTGAATCAGTCATCCAATCAGCGTATCGTTTGCGGCAGCCGGCAGCCGCTGCCGCTGCCCCCAACGAGGATCAACTTGTGGCCTTCGGCGCCTGCGCCAGGGCTGGCCGGGTGATGTCTCGCTGGATTCCTCCCCACGTTTTCGGGGCTGGTCGTCCCGCAGTACACGGCCGTCCCACCGAGCGGCTGACGTCCACGGGTTCCTCCAAGGTTCTCACTTGCTGTTGCTGTCACGGCTCGTCCGCTCTCCCCTAAGTTTGCTCTGTCCAAATCCATCCTCGCGGTGATCTTCCGGTCACGTCCGGCACGTCACGGGGGCCGCCCCTCCACGCAGATCCGCGCAGTTCGGAACCGCATCCATGCCTTCATCGGGATCCCCGTGGCCCCGTTTCAATTGGCACTATTGGCCTCATTTTCGGTTGGCGTTAACATGCGCCTGCACCTGGCACGCTTGCTCCGGCCCGAAAGCACAAGATTAGACATATGATCGAATAAATGCGCCGAATAAAGCAGCCTAGAAGTCGCCGTGGACCCCTGCACGCAGGCTCTGACATTACGGTCGTCTGGGCCCAGCGTCGACAGCGTTGAGCAGTGCCGGGGATCCGCCTGCCAAAAAGCGGTCACAACCGCCGTCACAGCTGGGGAGGGCGACCCCGGGTCCTCCCGACCCGCCATCCGGGAACCGCATCGTCTAGAAGCTTGACCTTTGCGGGATCGAGTTCGCCGCGGCGGCGTTTGTACCGCTGCGTGTGGATCCACACTCCGAGGGTGTGTTCATGGTCTGAGTCATAGTCGTGGTGGCGGGGCCAGTCGTTGCCCTCCACACGGAATGCCATGAGCTGGGCTAGGCGATGGTGTCAGCGGGCGTCATCCTCGGATTCCCTGCGGTCTTTCAGCCACCCGGGCACCAGGTCAAGGCCGTCACTGTAGGCCGGGTCCAGGGTGCCCTCGGCTGCTTCGCGCCGGCGCATGGACAGCCACCGCGCCATGGACCGTTCGCCCCGGTCCGCGGAACGCGAGCCGGGCAGTCGGCCCTCGACCGAAAC
>NZ_CAKKMM010001154.1:0-1643 GCF_918698205.1 Microbacterium sp. Bi128
GCATTGAACACGGCCGGGAAGGTGCTGCCCTGCGTGGCGGCCGCCTTCGCGAGGTCGACGGCGGGGAACGCCACGGTGTCCAGCGGCTCGAACGTCCAGCTGGTGGCCTTGCTCCAGTCGCAGGCCCTGGCGGATCCGGGGACCCGGTCCGGCCAGCCGAGGCCGAGGGCGATGGGCAGGCGCATGTCCGGCGGCGAGGCTTGGGCGATTGTGGAGCCGTCGACGAACTGGACCATGGAGTGCACCACGGACTGCGGGTGGACCACCACGTCGATCTTCTCCAGGGGGATGTCGAAGAGCAGGTGCGACTCGATCACCTCCAGACCCTTGTTGACGAGGCTGGCGGAGTTGGTGGTGACCATGAGGCCCATGTCCCAGGTGGGGTGGGCCAGGGCGTCCTGGGGCGAGACGTCGTGCAGTTCGTCCCGGGTCTTGCCGCGGAACGGCCCGCCCGATGCCGTCAGGATCAGCCGGTCCACTTCCGCGGCGGAGCCGGAGCGCAGGCACTGGGCAATGGCCGAGTGCTCCGAATCCACGGGGACGATCTGCCCTTCGCGGGCCGCGGCCTTGACCAGGGCGCCGCCGACGATCAGGGACTCCTTGTTGGCCAGTGCCAGCGTTGCCCCGGAGGCGAGGGCGGCCAGGGTGGGGGCAAGTCCGATCGAGCCGGTGATGCCGTTGAGGACGACGTCGGCGGTGATTTCCGCGACCCGGGTGGAGGCGTCGGGGCCGGTGATGAGTTCGGGGCTGTACCCGATGAGTCCTGCCGCGCGGGCGGCGTCGTCGATCATGCGCCGGAGGGCGGAGGCATCACCGGAGGCGACACCGACAGCCTGGGCGCGGGTGTGGACGGCCTGCCGGGCCAGGAGTTCGAGGTTGCTGCCGCCGGCGCTGAGCGCGACGACCTCAAAAAGGTGCGGGGCGCCGTCGACGACGTCAATCGCCTGTGTGCCGATGGAACCGGTGGACCCGAGGAGGACGATTTTGCGCGGCTGCATGATTCAAGTATCCCGCACCGCGCCGGTGCGCCGCGTTCGCCTCGAGGTGGCACTTCACGGCAGTCGCGGCGTGCAGCAGTGCCGTGAAGTGCCAGCTCGACGCCGTCGGGTTGAGTCTTCCGCCGCTCGTTGACGCAGCAGGGCGGAGGCGTAACGTGGAAAACGTGGAGTGGACCGCGTGGTTCGACGCGCCGGAGTACGAGTTCGCCCGGCAGGTGCTGCAGCGCAGCACCGCCACCCTGTATTTCGTGGCCTTCCTCTCCTCGCTGAACCAGTTCCCGGCCCTCCTCGGCGAGCGCGGCCTGTTGCCGGTGCCGGCGTATCTCGAGGGCTTCAACCGTTTGGGCCGGCCCAGCCTGTTCCGCTGGCGCTACTCGGACCGGCTGCTGCGGACGGTGTGCTGGAGCGGCATGGCCATTGCCGCCACGCTCATCGCCGGGCTGCCGCAGCTCGGGCCGCCGTGGGTTCCGCTCATCGCGTTCCTGGCCCTGTGGCTGTTGTACATGTCGATCGTGAACGTGGGGCAGACGTTCTACGGCTTCGGCTGGGAAATGCTGCTGCTGGAGGCCGGGTTCACGGTGGCCTTCCTCGGTTCCGACCAGACTCCCCCGCCCCGGACCATCCTGATCCTGCTGGTCTGGCTGG
>NZ_CAKKMM010001155.1:0-1639 GCF_918698205.1 Microbacterium sp. Bi128
AGGTGAGCCCCATCGGCGGGCAGGGCATGAACCTCGGCTGGCTGGACGCGGCGGAGCTGGCACCGATCATCTCGGCGGCCGTGCGCGGCCAGGATGTCGCGGATCGACTCCGGACCTTTGAGCGGACCCGGTTGCGGGCGGCGGCGAGAGCCGCACGCCAGGCGGAAATAAACATGGCCCTCGGCCGGCCCCTCACGGACCGTCTCCTGGCGCTGCGGAACCGTGGCATCGCAGGCGTCGCCGCAGTTCCGCCGGTGAATTCCCTGATCGCCCGCCGTTTCACGATGCATTAGGCAGCGCATTGGTACGGGTTTGCCCCGGAATAGACTGTGCGCATGGACGGACTTCCCGTGATGCGCGGCGCCGCATCGTATTGGGTGTTGCGGGCAGTGGCCGCCACGGTGCTGCTCGGCGCGGCGGCGTCATGCAGCTCCGGAACCGCCGGCGGCACCGCCTCCCCGGCAAGCGCGACGGCGTCGGCGACCCCGATCCCCGCAGGCCCCGTGACCGCGGAAATCAGCCAGTTCCGCGACAACTACAGCAAGCACATCATCGACATCCAGCCCACGAACACCACCGGCCATGGCCGGACGGTCCTCGGACCGGAACTGACCAGCCCTCTCTTCTCGGCCCCGATCATCGGGTCCGCCCGCACCGGCGGGATCGAGCTTCCGCCCGGACAGCCCAAGAGCCTGCCGGCACCGTTGCCCGCCCCGGATTGCGGCAACCCGGCCGGACCGGGAGCCACCTCCGGGGCTGCGGGCGACGCCCACGTATCCCTGCGGCTGGCCACGCCGGAAGGTGCCGTGCCGGTCCCGGCCATGGCTCAGGCAACAGACCCGTTCGGCGTCCTGGCGCGGAACAATTCGGAGCTGTGCCTGGCCCGGGAAGCCTCGGCCGTCGCCACGATCGGGCTGGATCCCGAGCTCGAGGTCGCCGCGGACGGTCAGACCGCCGTCGTGCGTCTGCTGCTGCAACCGCGCGCCGCCGGCGCCGGTGAACTGGTGATAGACCGGATCGAGGAAACCACGCTGTTGGCGGAGGCCTCACAAGCCCCGTGGCCCCGGTCGGTGACGGTCCGCGCCGGCGGTGCCCCGGCCCAAGTGCGCCTCGGCATCAGGCCCTCCCGCTGCGATCCCCATGCAGTGGCCGAAGACAAAGTGGGCACACTCCTTCCCCTGCAGGTCAGGGTGGCGGGCCGCGAGGGAATTGTGAAGATCGACGCCGGCAGCCAACTTCGCGCCCGCATCTACGACTTTGTTACAAAGGCGTGCGGGCGCCAGTAGTGTGGGGGCATGCCCTATGACGCCAGGCCCACTGACTACAGCGCCGCCCGGATAAGCGAGACCGTCCAGGAGATCCTGAGCGCCGGCATCCTCCCGCCGATTGTCCAGGCCGGACACCCGGTGCTCCGGCACGTGGCGGCGCCGTACGATGGCCAGTTGACTGATGCCGACCTCGGCCACCTCATCGACCTCATGCGCAGCGTGATGCACAAGGCCCCAGGCGTGGGCCTGGCGGCCCCGCAGCTGGGGATTCCGCTGCAGATCGCTGTCCTGGAGGACCAGTTCGACGTCGATCCCGACGTCGCTGCCGTCCGCGGGCGGGAGGCGCTGCCGTTCTTTGCCATGCTGAACCC
>NZ_CAKKMM010001156.1:0-1632 GCF_918698205.1 Microbacterium sp. Bi128
GGCCAAAGGAGATCGTGCTGGCGTCGAAGGTGTTGTCCGCGAACGGCAGGCGGGTGGCATCCCCGGCGATGAAGTCGATGTCAGGGCGGCGGCGCTTGCCGACCTTGAGCATGCCGAGGGAGAAATCGCAGGCGATGACGTTGATGCCCGCGTCGGCGTACGGCTCGCTGGAGGTGCCGGTGCCGGCGGCGAGGTCCAGGACGTGCTGGCCGGCCGATACGCCCATGGCCTCCACCACCACCTTGCGCCAACGCCGCGTCTGCCCCAAGGACAGGACATCGTTGACGACGTCGTATTTGGGGGCGACGTCGTCAAACATCGTGGCTACTTCGTCCGGACGCTTATCCAAGGATGCTCGGTTCACCCTGACATTGTCTCAAATGATCGGCGCTCCCACGAACGGGCCGCCAATTGACGCGGCTTTCACCTGCGGCAACGGCCGCGGCGGCCCCGCACAGGCCCGGCCGGCCCGTGTATATCCACCCAATGGGCGATCACGGGCTAGTGTTATGCCATCATGACGAGCACGTTCCGCACCTTGACAGTCCCCCTCGATGCCGAAACTTTCCCCGGGGGCCTGCCGTCGTTTCTGGTCCGGGACGATGTCCTCTGCTGGACCCGCCGCGAGGCCGGTCTCGTGGGCTTCGGCGAGATAGCCCGTTTCACTGCCGCCGGACCCGAGCGGTTCCTGGAAGCGGACATCTGGTGGCGCCACCAGGTCCTGGAGGCAGACATCCAGGACAGTGTGGGCTGCCCCGGCACCGGCCCGGTCGCCTTCGGCTCCTTCGCCTTCTCCAAGGCCTCCGCCCATGAGTCCCGGCTGCTGGTCCCGGAAATCGTCGTCGGGCTCCGTGACGGCCAGGCCTGGCTGACCCAGCTCACGTTCGACGACGGCGACCTCACCGAAGCCGGTGCCCGCGCCGCCCTGGACCGCTGGCTTCACAGCACCAGCGCCAATCCCGGCTCAAATCCCCGAGCCAGCGCCAATCCCGGGACCAGCGTGACCGTGGTGGATGACCCGGTGCCGGCACCCGCGCAGACCGGTGGCGCCGTCGTACGTCCTTTGCCATTGGCCGCAGGGGCAACGTTGCACACCGGCTCGCTCAGCGAGGAAGACTGGATGGCCGCCGTTGCCTCCGGCGTCGCGGAGATCCGGACCGGCGCCCTGGAAAAGCTGGTGCTGGCGCGGGACGTCGTGGCCACCGTCCCCACCGGCGTCAAGGCCGCCGAGGTGCTGCGCGAGCTGTCGGCCCGGTACCGCGAATGCTGGACGTACGGGGTGGACGGGCTGGTGGGGGCCACTCCGGAAATGCTGATCCAGGTGGAGGGCCGCACCGCGCAGGCGCGAGTCCTGGCCGGCACACTGGACCGCCGCGACGCCGATGGCATGGCGGGCTCGCCGCTGGAATTCGCCGAACGGGTGCTGGCCGGCTCCGAGAAGCAGCGGCACGAACACGACATCGCAATCCAGTCCCTGACCACGCAGCTGGCCCCGTTTTCCGAGGCCATGAACGCGCACAGCGAGCCCTTCATCCTCGAACTGCCCAATGTGTGGCATCTGGCCTCGGACGTCAAGGCTGAGCTGGCTGAGGTGGAAGGCCACGTCCCCACGTGCCTGGCCCTGATCAACGC
>NZ_CAKKMM010001157.1:0-1632 GCF_918698205.1 Microbacterium sp. Bi128
GTTGTAGCCCTTGTTCTCGAGATTGATGACGAACACGTGCCCGGGCTTCGACGCCGCCCCCGCGGTGGCGGTGCCCCCGGCAGTGGGACCCGGGCTGGCGCCCGGCGGCCCCGGCTCGCACGCCGCTGCCGACGCCACCAGGACTGCTGCAACAAGCAGCCGCGCGGCGATTCGTCGATGATTTTTCGTGGCAGTCCGGCTCATGGATTCCGGCTTTCTGATTGACCTGTCAGCGTGGATTTGGCGGCTTCAGTGTCTGCACTCTTTCACACCGCGGTCAAGAAAACCCGCGAGGACCCTGCACAGTTGCTGGGAATGAGTTCAGTAGTGAATGCTGTGGTGGTACTTTGCACTCATGGGCGCACCATCGGATTCCATTCCGCTCCTGGACCTGAGTACCGCCAGGGGGCGCGACGGCAGGTTTGACCCGGCGTTTATTGATGCACTGCGCGACGCCACGCACCGGGTGGGCTTCTTCCAGCTGACCGGGTACGGGGCCTCTGCCGCCGAGGTGTATGAGCTCTTCGACGTCACGCGGCGCTTCTTCGAGCTTCCGCTTGCATCACGGCTGGAACTGGACAACCGGCTCTCGCCGCATTTTCGCGGTTACACGCGGCTGGGCCACGAAATCACCCAGGGGCGGCCGGATGCGCGGGAGCAGCTGGATTTTGGACCGGAGCGCCCCGCCGTGGAGGACTACCCGCCGGATCAGCCGTACTGGCTGGTCCAAGGGCCGAACCTGCTGCCGGACCGGGCGCTGCCCGAGCTGCGCACCGTGTGCATGGCCTGGGCGGAACGGATGTCCGGCGTCGGGGCCGAATTGCTCAGCGCCATCGCCGTGTCGCTGGAACTGCCCGAAGGATACTTCGATGAACCCTTCCGGGACTCACCGGCCTGGATGGCCAAGTTGGTCCACTACGTCGGCGGCGTCGTCGCTGATGCCGGTCCGCAGGGTGTCGGCGCGCACGCGGACTACGGCTTTGTCACCTTGTTGCTCCAAGACCAGGTCGGCGGCCTGCAGGTACTCCGGACAGCTGGATTCCGGTCGAACCAATTCCGGGGGCCCTGGTCATTAACCTGGGCGAAATGCTCGAAGTCGCGACCCAGGGTTACCTGGCCGCCACCATCCACCGCGTCGAGGCGCCCCCGGCCGGCGTCGACCGCTACACGGTCCCCTTCTTCTTCTCGCCCCGGCTCGATGCCGTCATTGAGCCAGTGCCCCTGCCTCCCGCACTCGCGGCCCGGTCCCGGGGGGTCACCGATGATCCGGACAATCCGATGCTCGCGTCCTACGGCGCAAACGTGCTCAAAGGCTGGCTGCGGGCCCACCCCGAGGTCGCCCGGATTCATCACCCGGAACTGGTCCGGAGCGCCGGGCAGGCCTGAACGGCAGCATTCCACCGGCCAACGTGCCGGGAATGACGGGCCGCCGGGGCGGCCCGGCGGCGTCCCGACTCAGGCCTGTCGCTGTTTCACGGCGCCGGCCAGCGAGGCCAAGCCCTTTTCGAAGTCGGCGCCGACCATCTTGTCCATGTTCATGAACAGGGCGAACACTTTGCCGATGCCTTTGTTCTCCCCGGTCATCGTCCAGGTGACCTGTGTGCCGTCACCGGAGGGCGTGAACGTGAAGGA
>NZ_CAKKMM010001158.1:0-1631 GCF_918698205.1 Microbacterium sp. Bi128
GATCACGTGGACGCCGTCCAGGGCGTCGACCTTCTTCAGGCCCCGGATGCGGTCGCCCGTCCGCGGGGTGTCGGGGTAGTTTTCGGCGGCCACGACGACGGCGACGGCCGTGTCCTTGGACCAGCGCAGCGGCTGCACCTTGTCCAGCTCGCCCTTGGCCGCTGCCATGAGCAGCCCGCCGAGGGGCGTCTTGAGCCGGGCGAGGACGGCCTGGGTTTCGGGATCGCCGAACCGGACGTTGAATTCGATGACCCGCGTGCCGCGCGAGGTCAGGGCGAGGCCGACGAAGAGGACGCCGACAAACGGGGTGCCGCGGTGCGCCATCTGGTTGACCGTGGGCTGGGCGACGCGGTCGATCACTTCCTGCACGAGGCCTTCGGGGGCCCACTCCAGCGGTGTGTACGCGCCCATGCCGCCGGTGTTGGGGCCCTCGTCGTTGTCGAAGATGCGCTTGAAGTCCTGCGCCGGGGACAGGGGCACGGTGTTGGTGCCGTCGCAAAGGACGAACACGGAGACCTCGGGTCCGTCCAGGAACTCCTCGATCACCACGGTGCCGCCCGCGTCGAAGCAGGTCTGGGCATGCGCGAGGGCCTCGTCCCGGTTGGAGGTGACCACGACGCCCTTGCCGGCCGCGAGCCCGTCGTCCTTGACGACGTACGGGGCGCCGAAGGTATCGAGGGCGTCGGCGGCTTCCCCGGCATTGGAGGCAACGCGGGCCATTGCGGTGGGCACGCCGGCCTCGGCCATGACTTCCTTGGCGAAGGCCTTGGACGCTTCCAGCTGGGCCGCGGCCTTGCTGGGGCCGAAGACCGGGACGCCGGCGGCGCGGACGGCGTCGGACACGCCGGCGGCGAGGGGCGCCTCCGGACCGACCACCACCAGGTCAACGGTGAGCTTGAGGGCCAACGCCGCGACGGCGTCGGGATCGTTCGCGTCGATCGCATATGTGGGGACCAGCGCGCTGATGCCGGCGTTGCCCGGGGCCGCGTGGACCTCGGAAACGTTCGGGTCTGCAAGCAAGGATCGGACAATGGCGTGTTCGCGGCCGCCGGGGCCGATGACAAGTACCTTCACAGTCTCCAAGGGTACGTGGTGCACCCCGCAGGCTCCTAAGCTGTGTCGGCCGCTGGACATGCTCAATTTTCGCCGCGGCGCCTCGCGGGGACCGGGCAATCCGCGGCTCGGCAGCGCCGGGCACCGGGGCCACCCGCGGGATATGCCCAGTCCCGGCCCCGTCCAATGGGCACAATGCCACCATGCCCATACCCGGGTCCCAAGACTGGACATGTCCCGTGGTGCCGGAAATCATGCCCACGCCCGGGTCCCAGGGCTGGACATGTCCCGTGGTACCGGAAAACATGCCCACGCCCGAGTCCCAAGACTGGACATGTCCCGGGGACCGCGGGGCATGTCCACGCCAGGGTCCGGCAGGAGGGCATGCGCACACGCCCGGAACCACGCCCGGCGCCGGACAATCCGCGGGGCGCGCGGCTACGAATGGCATGTATGAACAAACCCAGCATGAAGCCCAGCAAGCGGTCCCGCGGCGCCACAGCCCTGGCCGCAGTGGCCGGAGTGGCTGCGGCCGCCGTCGTCCTGTCCGTCGCGGAACTGATCGGGGCGTTCTTCAC
>NZ_CAKKMM010001159.1:0-1630 GCF_918698205.1 Microbacterium sp. Bi128
GGTCCAGCTCCTGCCCGTGCATTTCCACGTGGACGAGCCGCACCTGCAACAGCTCGGGCTGACGAACTACTGGGGCTACAACACGGCGGCGTTCTTCGCCCCTCATCCCGGCTACGCCACCGAAGCCGCCCAGGCCGCCGACGCCCACGCGGTCCAGGACGAGTTCAAGGGCATGGTCAAGCTGCTGCATGCCGCCGGGCTCGAGGTCATCCTCGACGTCGTGTACAACCACACCGCCGAGGGCGGCACGGACGGTCCCACCCTGAGCTTCCGCGGCCTGGGCGAGATGCAGTACTACCGCAACGACGGCCACGGCAGGTACGTGGACACCACGGGCTGCGGCAACAGCCTGAACTTCGGCGAACCCCGCGTCGTACAGCTGGTGCTGGATTCCCTGCGCTACTGGGTGAGCGAGTTCCACATCGACGGGTTCCGCTTCGACCTCGCCGTCACGCTGTGCCGTAACAGCGCCAACGAATTCGATCCGCGGCACCCCTTCCTCGTCGCCGTCGGAGCCGATCCGGTCCTGTCCGGCGTCAAGCTGATTTCCGAACCCTGGGACGTGGGCTACGGCGGCTGGCAGACCGGCCGGTTTCCCGCCGGGTGGGTGGACTGGAACGATCATTTCCGCGACGCCGTCCGCAGCTTCTGGCTCGCCGACCGCGCAGCGATCGACGGCGGCGGCAGCGGCGGCCCGGTGGCCCGCCTCGCGGACGCCCTCTCTGGTTCCGCCCGGCTGTTCGAGTCCTCGGGCCGGTCCCGGCTCGCCTCGCTGAACCTGATCACGGCCCACGATGGCTTCACCCTGGCCGACCTGACGGCCTACGACCGCAAGCACAACGAGGCCAACGGCGAGCAGAACCGGGACGGCCACGGCGATAACCGCAGCTACAACCACGGCTTCGAGGGCCCCACTGAAGACGGCGAGATCCTGGCCCGGCGCGCCCAAAGCAGGCGGAACCTGATGGCCTGCCTGATGATTTCCCAGGGCGTACCCATGATCACCGCCGGGGACGAGATCTGCCGGACCCAGCAGGGGAACAACAACGCCTACTGCCAGGACAATGCACTGACCTGGATCGACTGGACCAGCACCACGGAATCCCATGCGATGCTGCGCACCACCAAGCGCGTCATCCGGCTGCGCAAGGAGTTTCTGGCCAGCCAGCCGCATGATTACCCGGCGCGTGACAACCAGTCCTACTTCCACTGGTTCGATGTGGACGGCCGGCCCATGTCCGCCGACACGTGGCATGACCCCGGCCACCGGGTGATCCAGCTCCTGCTCGGGTCCGACGACGGGCACGTCGACGGCCTCGTGGTGGTCAACGGCGGCGCCGACGACGTCAAGGTCACCTTGCCACGGCTGAGCAACGAGGACGGCACCGGGCACCGGCTCTTCGAACTCCGCGTGACGACGTCCGAACTCCATGACCGGCGTCAGGGCGCCCGCGTCGCCTCCGGTGAGCGCGACCTCGTCCAGGCCAACACGATCAATATCTACCGCACCTAAACAATTCGAGATTAAGGACCCCATGAAGATTTACTCGGCAGAGACCTGGACCATCGAAGAACTCACGGCGCAAATCGGCGACGCCGGCCGGCGCGCCCTGGTTGTCCCCGCCGCCGA
>NZ_CAKKMM010001160.1:0-1630 GCF_918698205.1 Microbacterium sp. Bi128
CAAGACCCTCTGGGACATCCTGCTGCCGTTCTCCGACTACGCCTTCAACAAGGCGCACTCGGCCGCCTACGGCGTGATCTCCTACTGGACCGCGTACCTGAAGGCGCACTACGCGCCGGAGTACATGGCGGCCCTGCTGACCTCAGTGGGCGACGACAAGGACAAGTCGGCGATCTACCTCAACGAATGCCGGCGCATGGGCATCACTGTCCTGCCGCCCGACGTCAACGAGTCAGCCCTCAACTTCACCCCGGTGGGCACCGACATCCGCTTCGGCATGGGCGCCATCCGCAACGTCGGCGTGAACGCCGTCGAAGCCATGGTGGCGGCGCGCGAAAAAGAAGGCGCCTACACCTCCTTCAAGGACTACCTCCTGAAGGTCCCGGCAGTGGTCTGCAACAAGCGCACCATCGAATCCCTGATCAAGGCCGGCGCCTTCGACTCGCTCGGCCACCCCCGGCGGGCCCTGGCCATGATCCATGAAGAAGCGATCGACTCCGTCATCACCCTCAAGCGCAACGAGGCGATCGGCCAGTTCGACCTCTTCGCCGGCTTTGAGGACCAGCTCAGCACCGAGATCCCGGACCTGCCGGAATGGGAGAAGAAGGACAAACTGGCGTTCGAGCGCGACATGCTCGGCCTCTACGTCTCCGACCACCCGCTGCAAGGACTTGAAGGGCTCCTGAGCCAGCACGCCGACCGGTCGATCACCTCGATCATCGCCGAAGACGGCCCGCCGGACGGCTCGATCGTGACCATCGCCGGTATGATCACCTCGCTCAGCCGGCGGATCGCCAAGGCCAGCGGCAACGCCTACGCCCGGGCCGAAATCGAGGACCTCGCCGGTTCCATGGAGGTCATGTTCTTCGGCCAGGTCTACGGCCCCATCGCCTCGGTGCTCGCGGAGGACCTGATCGTGGTGGTCAAGGGCCGGCTGCAGCGGCGCGACGACGGCGCCGTCACCTTGAACTGCATGGAACTCTCCGTGCCGGACCTCAGCGACAGCCAGAACGGGCCCGTGGTGATCACCATGGCCACGCACAAGGCCACCGAGGCCGTGGTCACCGAGCTGGGCGACGTGCTGCGCACCCACCGCGGAAATTCGGAGGTCCGCCTGCACCTGCAGGGCGACACCCGGGTGGAGGTCATGGGCCTGCCGGTGCACCTGCGCGTCAACCCGAGCCCGTCACTGTTCGGCGATCTGAAGGTGCTGCTCGGCCCGACCTGTTTGGATAACTGACATGCAGGGGGTTGCTGGCGGCCAGGCAAGGCTGAGCGATCCAGGGCACCCTGAGTATCGCCGCCCCGCGAGGGTTCACGCACAGCATCCGAGGATCATGTTTTCGGGTTGAGCGTTCCCCGGGCGATGCTGTCGGCGGAGTGGGCCGGGTTCCCGTTGTATGGCTGGTTGGAGACGTCCACGATGGGGTACTGGGCCAGATCAATGCCGTCCGGGATGGTGAAGATGCCGGATTCATTGTCGAGGACACCCAGGCTGACCATTCTGGACAGGTCGGCAGAGCCGACCCACACTCCCCGGAATCCGGTGATGTGGTCGTTGGAGAGCCGGATGATCAGGTGCCGGGTTCCATCGGGGAGTTGCTCCACCCGGGCGTCTCCGCTCCCGGTA
>NZ_CAKKMM010001161.1:0-1629 GCF_918698205.1 Microbacterium sp. Bi128
CAGCAGGAGGATCGCCACGACCTGCAGCGCGAGGCATCCGGCCAGGATCGCCGCCCGCCGTCGCGAAGTGGACGGCCAGCGGTCATCGGCCATGAGCGGTGCCATCGGCATCAGCAGACGGAACGTGCTCTGCTGCGGCAGGAAGACCGCGAAGATGTAGAGGCCGTAGCTGAATGCGTACGCGACCACCATGAGACCCAGCCGGCGGACCGGACGCGACCACAGGAGAGCCGCGAAGGCCACGATGAGGGCGATGACCAGCACGATGCCCACGACACCGAGGTGGGTGCCCGCCTGACGGAACCACGGCGTGAACGGCGTGAACTCGCCGTTGCCGACGTAGTCGAGCCACCATCCGAGCTCGGTGCGGATGTAGGCGTTGTGGGTGCCGGTGATGTACTGCGCGATGTGGTTCCAGGACAGACCGGCCACCGCGATGGTCAGACCGGTCGCCATCAGCGAGGCCCACTCGCGCACCGGGAACGGGTCGACCCGACGGCGGAAGAAGCGCACGAGGAAGACGATGCCGAGAGCGAGCCCGAGCGCGAGGATGCCGGGGCGCGTGTAGGCGGCGACGAGCGCGAGCGGAAGGATCGAGAGGTACCTCCGCTTGATGGCCAGCAGCATGCCGCTGAACAGCAGGAGCATGAACAGGCCCTCGCTGTACCCGAGCACGAACAGGAAGGACAGCGGCGCGAACGAGAAGAACACCACGGCCCACCAGGCGGCGCGGGGCTTCGTGACGGTACGCAGGAGCAGGAACATCACCCAGGTGGCCCCGAGACCGGCGGCCAGGCTGATCAGCACGGCGGCAGGCTGCCACCCCAGCCCCGTGGCGCCGGAGAGCGTCCGTACGAGGAACGGGAAGACCGGCAGGAACGCCCAGTTGTTGGGCAGGATGTCGCCGGAGACGTTCATCGGCAGCGACATGGGATACCCCTGCGCGGCGATCTGGCCGTAGCGGTCGGCATCCCACCCGGTGAGGAAGTCCCAGAACGTGCCCAGGCGCTCGCTGTCGGGCCCGAAGCCCCAGCGCGACGCCTTCGCGATGGAGTAGAACCCCCAGAGGAGCCCGAAGTTCACCGCGCGGGCGATGGCCCACAGGAGCAGCACGCGGACGAACGCGCCACGCTCGATCGGCTCGACGCCCTGAGGCTTGCGCAGGACGTCGCGTCCGTACTGCTGGAGCGCGCGCCCGGGGCGCGAGTCGAGCAGCCGGCGACCGCGCTCCCGCAGCGGGGCGAGGCGGTCGTCGGTGGGGGCCGGTCGTACGGTGGGGACCAGCTCGCTCGGCGGTGCGCTCACTCGGAACCTTTCACGGTGGGGAGAAGTGGGCTGCTGACGACGGTGTCCGGCCCGGACAAGTGCATGTGGGGCAGATCGTACCGGATCAATACGTACGTTCCTCCCGGTTGACTTTCAGGAAATGCCTGATCAGTGAGCGTCACTGACGACCTTCAGGCCCACCACGCACCCCACGAGCCCGAGGATCAGCAGGATCTTCACCACCGAGACGGGCTCGGCTCCCCCGACCATCGCCCACCCCACGGTGAGCGCGGCGCCGATCCCCACCCACACGGCGTACGCTGTCCCGGTCGGGATCTCCCGCACGGCCCACGCCAGCCCGCC
>NZ_CAKKMM010001162.1:0-1628 GCF_918698205.1 Microbacterium sp. Bi128
GCAGCAGTGGACCGCCCGGCCACCATCCATGACATCGCCGCGCTCTGCGGCGTGGCGGCCTCCACGGTTTCCCGTGCCCTCTCCACGCCGGACCGGGTCAACATCAGGACACGGCAGCGGATCGAGGCGGCCGCGGCCCGGCTGCACTACACACCCAACAGCCAGGCGAAGGCGCTGAGTTCCGGGCGCACGGGCGCGGTGGGAGTCCTGGTTCCGGATATCACCAACCCGTTCTACTTCGACCTCATCAGGGGAACCCAGCTCCAGCTCAAGGCGGCCGGGTACACCCAGTTGCTGGTGGACACGGAAGAGTCCGACGAGGTGGAGGCCAGCACCGTGGAGCAGCTGCGCAAGAGCGCTGACGGCATCATCGTTGCCGCATCCCGGCTCAGCGACGAAGCTCTGCTGAACGCGGCGGCGAAGATGCCCATGGTCGCGATCAACCGTGACGTGCCCGGCGTTCCCGCGGTCCTGATCGACACCCCGTCCGGCACCAGCCAGGCGCTGGACCACCTGATCTCGCTGGGGCACACCCGGGTGGCCTATGTGGCCGGCCCGACGACGTCGCAGTCCAGCGAACGGCGGTGGACCGCGCTGTCCGTGGCTGCCGAGGAACGCGGCGTGGAGGTGCGCCGGCTCGGTCCGTTCGCCCCCAAGACACAGTCCGGCGCGGCAGCCGCGGACGCCGCCGTCCACAGCGGGGTCACCGCCTGCCTCGCGTTCAACGACCTCATCGCCATCGGCATGCTCCAGCGCCTTCGCGAACGCGGCATCCGCGTCCCGCAGGACATGAGCATTGTGGGCTGCGACGACATCTTTGGCGCCGACTTCTGCAATCCGCCGCTGTCCACCATGGCCTCCCCGATCGAGCAGGCCGGCCGCGTGGCGGTGTCCATGCTGCTGGCCCAGCTGAACCCGCTCGCCGGCGGTGGCACCCGAAGCCGGTCCGTGATGCCCACCCATCTCACGGTCCGCGGCTCCACCGGTCCGGTGCGGCAGGCTCAATAGGCCCGGCGTCCGGCCCGGTGCCCAGTCAGGACCGGGCAGGCGTCGGCCGGTGGTGAGGTTTTCGCGGCGGTTCCGGACAGGGGCGCCGAATTCGGACCGGCGCACCGGGGATCCAAGTCGCAACGGTCCGAAACCGTAGCCGCCGTCCGGAACCGAAGCCATTTCGACGCCGGATCCGCTCGTCAGCCGCCGGTCCGGACGCAATAGTTGAGCGTTGTTGACACCGCTGACTAGGCTGTGAGGCATGCGTGAACTCCAGGCGAAGATCATCGAGGAAATGGGCGTGCAGCCCCGGATCGACCCTGCCGGGGAGGTGCGCAAACGCGTGACGTTCCTGAAGGAATACTTGGCGGCCACCCACACCAAGGGCTTCGTCCTGGGCATCTCGGGCGGCCTGGACTCCTCCCTGGCCGGGCGGCTGGCCCAGCTGGCGGTCGAGGAACTCGAGGCCGAGGGCACCGAGGCGAACTTCGTGGCCGTGCGGCTGCCCTACGGCGTCCAGCATGACGAGGACGACGCGCAGGCGGCCCTGGACTTCGTGCGAGCCAAGACCGAATGGACGTTCAACATCTCGGCGGCAGTAGATGGCTTCGAGGACGAGTTCGAGAAGACCGTGGGCA
>NZ_CAKKMM010001163.1:0-1627 GCF_918698205.1 Microbacterium sp. Bi128
GGAAATGGCCATGGCCGGGACCTCCAGGAGGCTGACGTCTTTGCGGCCCATGCCGTCCAGGACGTGGCCCGGCCGGGTTACACCCACGAAGTGCGCGAGGGACCAGAGTTCGTCGATGTCTTTCCAGGACAAAATCTGGGCCAGGGCGTCCGCGCCGGTGATGAAGAACAGATCGGCGTCCGGACGCAGGGTCCGCAGGTCACGCAGGGTGTCGATCGTGTAGGTCGGTCCCGGACGGTCCACGTCCACCCGGCTCACGGTGAAGCGCGGGTTCGAGGCCGTGGCGATGACTGTCATGAGATACCGGTGCTCGGCTTCGCTGACCTTCTTGGCCATCTTCTGCCAGGGCTGGCCGGTGGGCACAAAAACGACTTCGTCGAGGTCGAACTTGGCCGCGACCTCACTGGCCGCGACAAGGTGTCCGTGGTGGATGGGGTCGAACGTGCCGCCCATCACACCCAGACGCAGGCGGCGCTGGGCGCCGCGCTGCTTCGTGGGGGCGGAAATATTAGTGACCTTGGCCGTGATCGTGCTTGTTCGGGTGCTGGCGGTGCGGGTCCGAGTGCTCCTCGACAGCCACGTGGCGCCGTCCCAGGTTGGAGTAGGACAGGGTGATCAGCAGCAGGACCACCAGGATCGCGAACATGGTGCCGCCAATGACAAACGGCGGTGCAATGAGCGGTGCGAGTTCCTCGTGGCCCGATTCGCCGGCGGCGGCGACGAAAGTGGCGATCTGCTGCGACAGCATGTTCTCCCCTAGTGAGTTCAAAATTTGACGACGGCGGAGGTGTCCGCCGTTCCGGTCTTCCGTTCCATGTTACAGCGTTGCTAGCCCCGGATCTGGCCCTCGCCCTGCACGATCCACTTGGTCGTGGTCAGCTCGGTCAGTCCCATGGGGCCGCGGGCATGGAGTTTTTGGGTGGAAATGCCCACTTCGGCGCCGAGGCCGAGCTCGCCTCCGTCGGTGAAGCGGGTGGAGGCGTTCACGATCACGGCCGCCGAATCGACCTCGGCGATGAAGCGCTCGGCGTTGGCGAGGTCGTTGGTCAGGATCGCTTCGGTGTGGCCGGTGGACCACTTGCGGATGTGCCTGACGGCCTCGTCCAGGCTGTCCACCATGGCCACGGCCAAGTCCAGGGTGACCCCGGCAGCCCGCAATGCGGCGGCGACCGCGGGAAGGACGGTGGACTTGGAGTGCACCAGGAGAGTTTCGACGGTGTTGCAGACGCTGGGCCGCTGGGTCTTGGCGTTGAGGAGGATGTCCACGGCCATTTCCTCGCCGGCGGAAGCGTCCAGGAAGATATGGACGTTGCCTTCACCGGTCTCGATGACCGGCACGGAGGAGTTCGTCACGACGGCCTGGATCAGCTCGCGCCCGCCGCGGGGAATGAGCACATCCACCCGGCCGCGCGCCCGCATGAGCGCGTTGGCGCCGTCGCGGCCGTATTGGTCCACGGATTGGACGGCGTCGGCGGGCAGGCCCACTGATTCCAGCGCATCCCGGAGGATGGTGATCAGGGCGGCGTTGGTGGCAGCGGCGGCGGATCCGCCGCGCAGGATGACGGCGTTGCCGCTCTTGAGGGCCAGTCCGGCGATGTCGACGGTGACGTTCGGGCGGGCCTCATAG
>NZ_CAKKMM010001164.1:0-1627 GCF_918698205.1 Microbacterium sp. Bi128
TGGTGCGGTGGCAGGCTTCGCGGGCAAGCGCCACTATCTCGGCCGAACGGTCCGCGATCTCGGGAACGTCGAGTTCGAAGAGCTTCCGGACGAGCCCGGGGTGGGAGCGCGACAGCGTGATGGACGGGCCCTTGGTGCCGCGGTGGACGTCGATCACGAAAGCGCGCAGCCGGTTGCCGTGGATGTACTTCTCGCCGGGAACCTGCTCGGGCGGCGGCAGCAGTGCCTCCACCGTGCCCAGGTTCACCTGGATCATGTGCGGGTTGTTGCCCTGCTGGATGGTGCCGGCGACAAGCTCACCTTCACGGCCCTTGAACTGGCCCAGCACGTTGTCGTCCTCAGCGTCCCGGAGGCGCTGCAGAATGATCTGCCGTGCGGTGCTCGCCGCGATGCGTCCGAAGCCCGCGGGGGTGTCCTCGAACTCGCCGATCGGGGCGCCGTCGTCGTCGATCTCGGTGGCCCAGATGGTCACGTGGCCGCTCTTGCGGTCGAGCTCGGCCCGGGCCTTTTCGAAGGCGCCGGGGGTCTTGTGATAGGCCACGAGCAGTGCCTGCTCGATTGTGGGAATCAGGAGATCCAGCGGGATTTCACGCTCACGCTCCAGGAGTCTCAGTGCGCTCATGTCAATATCCATCAGGCCTCCTCAGAAGGTCCATTGTTTGCTTTTTCCAAGCCGGCCTCTTCGAGGTGGCTGAACTCTATCTCGACTTTTCCGCTGCGGATCCTGTCGAAAGGAAGCTTGACGGGTTCACCCTGTTTGGGCTTCATGCCCTTCTTGACGGCAATTTCCGGAACGAGGGTGACTCCCCCATCGTCGACGGACTGGACCCTGCCGGTGACGTTGTCGCCTTGGATCACGTTCACGTTGACCATCCGCCCGCGGGCGCGGTGCCAGTGCCGCTCCTCGGTCAGTGGACGGCCGACGCCGGGTGAAGAGACTTCGAGCTCATAGGGGCGCGCGTCCATGCTGGGGTCGTTGTCCAGGGTGTCCGAGAGGGTCTTGGAGATCTCGGCGATGACGTCGAGCCCGACGCCCCCGGTCTCCTCCTGCGGCAGGTCCACCACTACGTGGACCACCCGGTTGGCGCCGGCGACATGGATGGATACGTCCTCCAGGTACAGCCGGTTCGCCAGCACTGCGGGTTCCAGGAGTGCGTGAAGGCGCTCGGCCTCGACATTTTGAACGGTTGCGGCTTCAGCCTTCCCCGTCCCGGTCCGGTCTGTTGAAGTCGTGGCTTCTGCGTTGGTCATGATGCCGGCCGCCTCCCGCTAGATGATGTTGTGTGTACTAGCCTAGCGATTTTCCAGGCGGCGTGGTGCACGCAGTTCCGGGCCGGCATGACAACATGGTCTGTTGTGAAAGACGACACCAGGGAAAAGCGATGGCAGGATCACTTTCCCCGGTCGCTCCCCCGCTATGTGCTTTTGGTGTGCCTCGCCCTGGTGGTGGTGAGCCTGGGCGTGGTCCTGACGCCGGCCAGGCCGCCGGAGCCTGCGGCGCCGCCCTTTTCTGAGCAGGCGCGCGCCGCCGCACTGGCCGAAACCCGGCAACTGCTGGACGCCGGCAGCCAGCTTGGCACCGCGGCCCGGGCCGGTTCAAAAGACAGCCCGGCCGAGGGCGCGGATG
>NZ_CAKKMM010001165.1:0-1626 GCF_918698205.1 Microbacterium sp. Bi128
TTGCCCCTGACGGCCACCCGGGTCACCGGCATCGTGTCCCGCGGCGGTTCCATCATGGCTGGCTGGTGCCTGGCGCACCACCGGGAGAACTTTCTGTACACCCACTTCGATGAGCTGTGCGAGATCTTCGCCCGCTACGACGTCGCGTTCTCCCTGGGCGACGGGCTGAGGCCGGGCGCGACGGCGGATGCCAACGACGCGGCACAGTTCGCCGAACTGGACACCCTGGCCGAGCTCACGCAGCGGGCCTGGGACTTCGACGTGCAAGTCATGGTGGAGGGCCCCGGGCATGTGCCCTTCCACCTCGTCCGGGAAAACGTGGAGCGCCAGCAGGAACTCTGCAAGGGCGCCCCGTTTTACACACTCGGGCCGCTCGTCACGGACATCGCACCGGGCTATGACCACATCACCTCGGCGATCGGCGCCACCGAGATCGCCCGCTACGGCACTGCCATGCTCTGCTACGTCACGCCCAAGGAACACCTCGGGCTGCCGAACAAGGACGATGTGAAGACGGGCGTGATCACTTACAAGATCGCCGCCCATGCCGCGGACCTCGCCAAGGGCCACCCCGGCGCGCACGAACGCGACGATGCCCTGTCCAAGGCAAGGTTCGAGTTCCGCTGGCGGGACCAGTTCGCGCTGTGAGAGGCTTCCCGCGGAGCCGGCCAAGACAGCCCACTTCTGCTCGATGTGCGGTCCGAAGTTCTGCTCCATGCGGATCAGCCAGGACATCCGGGACGAATACGGATCAGCAGATTCGCAGGCGGCCCTAGCGCAGATGGCGGCCGGAATGCGGGCGAAGAGCAACGAGTTCCTCGCCTCGGGCGGCAAGGTCTACCTGCCGCAGCCCTCGGTGGGAGAACCCGCAGCTTCCTAGGACGCCCGGGCGTGCTGGTGCCGGCTGACCTCGGCAATGTAGGAGCGGATGGCCCGGTCCCCTTCGGCTGAATCCTGGGGCCGGTGCCCTCCCGGCGCCGTGCGGTGCAGGGCGCCGGTCTCGCGCAGGTAGCCGGCGATTTCCTCATACAGCGGTTCCCAGCCGCCGGTCAGGACCAGGGTCGGCACGCCCGGCACGATCTGCAGCGGGGCTTCCCACGGCGGCGCCTGCAGGCGGAGCCGGCGCGCAGCCCGGAGGGCCTCCGGCGTCGTGGCCCCGGGGGCGTCCGCCGCGAACGCGCGGCGGATGAACTCTCGCTGGAAGTCGTCGTCGCTGAGGTTGTGGCGGACGTCGAAGAGCGGCTGCATCAGGGCCCGGTGCGCGGCGGTGGCCGGGAGCTCCGCGGTCAGGGACAGGCAGGCCGGTTCCACCAGGGTCAGCGACTGGACGAGGTCGGGCCGTTCGACGGCGGCCATCATCGCAGCGATCGCGCCCTGCGAATGGGCCACGACATGGCCGCCGGCCTCGCCGCGGCCGTCGTCTGCCAGCGAGGCGAGCACGATGGCGGCGTCGGCGGCGAAGCTGGATTCGAGCGGTTCCGCGACGGCGTCAAACCCGTGCCGCCGCAGGAACAGGGCGTCGTAGTCCAGCGCCATTCCGTGCTGTTTTGGCCACGCGGCGGCGCCGAAGCTGCCGTCCCCGTGGACGAAGACTACGCGCTGCTTGAACATTGTCTAACCCTATGG
>NZ_CAKKMM010001166.1:0-1626 GCF_918698205.1 Microbacterium sp. Bi128
GCTGCGGGTCAGTCGGGTTAAGGCCTAGGCCGGGTCGGAGACGACGAGCGTTTCCGAGCCCTGGACATGGGCCTTGCCGCTCTCGAGCAGCGGTTCGACGACGGTGCGCAGGGCGGTCATTGCGTCGTCCAGTTCGAGCATCACCGGGTGCTGGTAAGCGATCAGGGCCAACAGGTCCCGGACGGCGGCCTTGGCCTCGTCCGCGCCAAGCTTGGGCTCGTGGCCGAGGAACACCTCAGTTGGCTCAGTGGTCGAGGCCGCACCGGCCGCGCCGGCATCGGCGCCGCCGTCGGCTCCCGGAATTCCCTGGGCGTAGCTGATGGCGAACCCCTCCAGCCGGCCCTTGCGGCTGGCCGCGATGCCGTGTCCGAAGGCGCTGGCCTTGGGCGCCCGCAGCACGATCGCTCCGTGGGCGCCGCTGAGATCATCCAGGAACAGGCGCTGCACCGCGGCGACGCTCAGCTCCCCCGGGCTGTCCCAGCCGTGCACGGCGGTGTAGTAGCGTCCCACGACGTCGCTGAGCTCCACCGAGCCCGTGGCCAGGTCTTCGATCTGGTCGGTGGCCGCGGACTCCGAACCGTCGCCGAACACCGGCAGCTTGAGCGGAGCCGGGTCAACGACGACGAGGCGGGAACGTTGGATCGGGGCCAGGCCCGCGGCCTCGGCAAACGCAGCACCGGGGGTTCCCGGCTCCACTTTGCAGCGCAGTCTGGACACGCCCGACGGCGCCTGGGCGGCCTCGTGCCGCAGCATGGTCAGCAACGTAGACCCGAGGCCGGCGCGGCGGTGGTCCCGGGCGACCTCGACATACGCCCAGAGCCGTTCAGGGTGCAGCGAAGCCTCGTGGACCACGGCGGCCGCCACCGGAATGGCGACACCGTCCACAACGTCCTCGGCCACGATGCAGCGGCGCCACGGGGAATTGCCCGAGGGCGACAGCGTCCCGCGGAACTGTCCGGCCTGGACGGTCTCAGGACCGCCCCAGATTTCCAGCAGCGCGAGGTCGTCGCCTTCCCGCCATTCCCGGTATGCGATGGCCATGATCAGGCGCCAATCAGCCGTGCGGCCAGGTAACCCTCCACCTTGTCCAGGGAGACGCGTTCCTGGCTCATGGTGTCGCGTTCGCGGATGGTGACGGCCTGGTCCTCGAGCGTGTCGAAGTCCACGGTGATGCAGAACGGGGTGCCGATCTCGTCCTGCCGGCGGTAGCGGCGGCCGATGGCGCCGGCGTCGTCGAACTCGATATTCCAGCTCTTGCGCAGCTGCGCTGCGAGGTCCTTGGCCTTCGGGGACAGATCCTCGTTGCGGCTCAGCGGCAGCACGGCCGCCTTCACCGGCGCCAGGCGCGGATCGAGCTTGAGCACGGTGCGGATGTCCACCCCGCCCTTGGCGTTGGGGGCCTCGTCCTCGGTGTAGGCATCGATCATGAAGGCCATGAACGAACGGGTGAGGCCGGCCGCGGGCTCGATCACATACGGGGTGTAGCGTTCGTTGGTGGCCTGGTTGAAGTAGCTCAGGTCCGCGCCGGAGGCCTTGGCGTGGGTGGAGAGGTCAAAGTCGGTGCGGTTGGCGATGCCCTCGAGCTCGCCCCACTCCGAGCCCTGGAATCCGAAACGGTATTCGATG
>NZ_CAKKMM010001167.1:0-1626 GCF_918698205.1 Microbacterium sp. Bi128
CTGCCGGGCACGCAGCACCACTTCGGTTTCCGTGCGCGCCAGTTCTTTGTGGAGTTCCGCCACGGCGTAGAGCGCCTCGGCCGGCCCTTTGCCGTCCATGGAACCTATCAATGTCTGCACGAAGCACCTCCGGCGTCAACGTTAGTTGACACCGGGAGAGGCGTCAACCCTCGTTGACGGCGAGAAGCCGGCGCAATTCCCCTACGGGATCGGGGATCTCCGGTCCGTGGGAAAAGAGCATCCTGTCCGGCTCCAGCAAACTCAGTTTTATAAGCGACTCTTCGGCCCGCGCAGAGTCCGCTGTAAACTGCTCCGGCGCCCGTCTCATCACACCTCCGGCTGTCCCCACAGCGTCCCCTACGAACAGCATTCCGTCGTCATGCAGCAAGCTGATATGTCCTGCGGTATGGCCAGGCGTCTGCACGATCTGGACATCGCGGACCCTGTCACGTTCCACGAGCGGGCGCAGCGGCACCGCGGAAGGAATCTGGGAAACGTCCGCCGCGCCCGCCCAGATCGCTGCCAACGGGCTCCGTTCCACTACTTCGCCGAGGCCGCCGACATGGTCCGGATGCCAATGGGTGAGGACGACGTCGGTGATGTCACTCCATGCTGCTCCGACACGGTCCAAGGCCGCCGCAATCGCATGCTCGCTGCCCTTGAGGCCCGTATCGATTAACAGCAATCCCCCGGTGTGCGGCACAAGGAAACAGCGTACGTCCATCGTCAACTCAACGGGCCCTGCCAGCCCGGCGGGGATGTGGAGCTCCTGGATGACCGGTTCTACCTGCATCTGTGAGTGACCCATCATGCACCTTTCCAGCGGCTGGTCTTGGTTCAATACTGCGGCACGCACCGTCCCAGTCAAGATGCGCTTTTGGTCAGAATGCCCGGTACATGATGCGTTGCGGGCCGGCGTCGCCGCCTTCGTAGCGGCCGCGGTCCTCGAATCCGGCCTTGCGGTATGCGGCTTGGCCGCCGGGGTTCAGTTCGTTGACGGAGAGTACGACGCCGGCCTGGCCGCTGCCGAGGTCCGCCGTCAGTTTGGCGGCCTCCCGCACGGCGGCCTCCGGGGCGAGGGTTCCGAGGCCCGCCGCCCCAGCCTGGAGCGTCAGGACTCCCACGGCGGCCCCGTTCTCATCCACGGCGAACGGCTGCCGGGACTCTTCCTCGAGCCCGATCAGCATCATCCGCAGCGGGTCCCCCACGAACTTCTGCTGCCCTGCGCAGAGCTCCAGCAGCGCGATCTCCCCAAGCTTGATGGCCCGGGCGTCGTCGTCGAGGTTCTTCAAAGGCAGCAGCCATACATGTCCAGACATGTAGACAGCGTACCCGCGCCGGCGGCGCCCGCCCCTAGCGGAAAGGGGCTACAGCGCAGCGTCCTTGGGCGGCCCGGCCGGATCCATCCAGAAGACTTCCCAGAGGTGCCCGTCCGGGTCCTGGAAGCTGTGCGTGTACATGAAGCCGTAGTCCTGGGCCTCCTCCGATGCCGTGCCCCCGGAGGTCAGGGCGGTACGGATGACCTCGTCCACGGCTTCGCGGCTTTCCAGCGAGAAGGACATGATGACCTCGGCGGTGCCGGCCGTAGCGGCGACGGACTTCGAGGTGAAGGTCTTGAAGTAGGAC
>NZ_CAKKMM010001168.1:0-1622 GCF_918698205.1 Microbacterium sp. Bi128
CGCCAATGCCGACCGCCCGGAACATGCCGCGAGCGGGGGCGGCGTGGATTCCATCGGTAACGACCCGGCTGCGGGGCTTGATGTCCGGCTTGGTGTCTGCTGCTGTGTGGGTGTCCTGACTCATGGCTCAAAGTCTAGGGCTCTGCTACAGGCGCCAACGACCCAAGAACGGAGCGTTAAGCGGAAAACCGGGAATATTTCGATCAAATAGTGGACTCTCGTCTCACATCATGAAACCGGGACCCGATTTGACCTAGGCCTGGTGAGCCGTGTCACGCAGTTCCGGGGCCTCGGCGACACCTTGGGCCTCGGCCTTGAGCATCGCCAGGACCTGCTGGATGGTGGTCCGGGCCGCGACGTCCGGACGGGCCAGCGCCACGATGCTCCGGCTGGCCTTCACACCCTCGAGCGGGCGCAGGACGAACCCCCGGCCCTGGTTGCTGACCGCCGTGTACCGCGGCAGCAGGCTCAGCCCGTGCCCGGCGCTGACCAGGGCTTCCAGGACCCGCAAATCCGGGAACTGCTGGGCCCGGACCGCCTGCGAGTCGGCCCGCACCTCGATCTGGCGCAGCACGGTGTCGAAGGGGAAACCCTCCGGGACTCCCATCCACGGAAAGCCGACGACGTCCTCGGCGCACAGTGTGGCTTTGCCGGCCAAAGCGTGCCCGGCCGGCAAAGCCACGTCCAGGGGTTCGTCCAGCAGCGGCACCACTGTCAGGCCCTGGCCGCCGAAGACTTCCGGACCGTCGACACTGTGCGCCAGGACGATGTCGTAGTCCGCGGTCAGCCCGGCGAACCCTGCAACGCCCGGGTCCTCGAAATGCGCCTCGAACCGCAGCCCCTCGACGGCCTTGACCCGGTGCAGCATGCCCGGCAGGAACATCTCCGCGGCGCTGGGAAAGAAGGCTGCCACCACCCGCGTCTGCCAGCCGCGCCGGTACGTGTCGATGGTTGCTTCCGCCCGCGCCATGGCCGTCGACACGTCGGCGGCGGCGCCTGCCATGGCCAGCCCTGCCTCGGTAAGGCGCACTCCCCTGCCGGACTTCTCCACCAGGACGACGCCCAGTTCCTCCTGGAGGGTCTTCAGTTGCTGCGACACTGCAGATGGCGTGACCTTCATGGCCTCGGCCGTGGCGCCTACGGTCCCGCGGCCGGCGAGTTCACGCAGTATCTGCAGTCGCTTGAAATCCATGAGGCGAGGCTACACGCCGGGCCGGGTTTGGTTCCGGTTCCGGGTTGCTCACCGGGCCGGGGATCCGCTCCAGGAATGCCCGGCATTTGGCCGCCGGGAGGGTGGACAGCCGGCTTTGCCCGGACGTAACGTCAAGCATCGGCAACCATGCCTCATGGGCTGAATACGGACTGAAAGGCTCTGCTATGGACTGGATCGTCTGGCTCGTTGTCATCATCGTGGTGGTCGCTGTGGTCTGGCGGCTGCTGAACCGCAACAAGAGCCGCCCGGGGGCAGATTCCTCATCCGCCGCAGGCACCAGCACCGGCACTGCTGCCGGCATTTCTTCTGGCAGCCCCGCCGGTTCGACGCCGGTGTCTGGCGCGGAGAGCGGTTCGGCGGCCAGTTCGACGGCGGCGGCCAGTCCGGTTGGCCCGGCAGCGGCCGGGGC
>NZ_CAKKMM010001169.1:0-1621 GCF_918698205.1 Microbacterium sp. Bi128
GGGCGGTACCCGTCATGCGATTAGTCCTCCACACTTCCGTGCTGGGCCCGCTCTGAGTCAGCGGAGAGTTCCTGGTCCGCGTCATCGTTCAGTTCCAGGTCGGCCTCGTCGATCGCTTCGTCATCAGCTTCGTCATCAGCTTCGTCATCAGCTTCGTCGAGCACGTCGGATTCCACTGAATCCAGGTCGGACTCGGCGTCGTCAGACTCGAAGTAGCCGGCTTCTGCGTCGTCGGCTCCGTCGTCGCTGGCGAGCTCATCGCCCGCGTTCAAGCCGGCCACTCCGGCTGCGGCGCCGGTGGCTTCTGCCGCGGCAGCGGCACCGGCGGCACGCGGTGCGCGCTCTTCGGTTCCGGCGTGCGTGTCGGCATGCTCCTGCGCCCGGAGGCGGCGCTGCCGTTCCTCCTCGCGGGCTTCTTCTTCCTCGTCCCAGCCGAGATCGATGATGTCGGGTTCCTCGTCAGCCCCGAGGCCCAGCGCGTTTTCGGCAACGGTGGCCTGGCGTTGCCATTTGGCGGCTTCGGCAGCGCGGCCGGCTGCCGTCAGCGCGTCAGCATAGGCACGGAACAGCCGGGGGCTGTAGGAAAAGGCACGGTTGATGTCCAGCTGCGGGATTTCCAGTTCGGAAACCGCGGCGTCGAGCTGCCCGAGGTCGGTGCGGGCCCCGGCTGCAACGATGGCCAGTTCCACCTTGCCGGGGGCGTCGAGATCCTTGGCTTCGTCGGACCGGGCCATGTCCAGGGCACGGTCCGGGCGGCCAAGGCCGCGTTCGCAGTCGGCCATGACCGGCAGGTGCATGTTGGAGCCACTGATCCGGCGGTAGGTCCGGAATTCCCGGAGGGCTTCACCATAGTGGCCGGCTGCGTAGGCCGTCAGGCCGACAGCTTCGCGGACGGACGCGAGGCGTCCGCCACGGCGGCTGGCCGCCAGGGCATGCTGGAAGGCAAGCTCGGGTTCTTCGTCCAGGAGCCGCCCGGCCATGACGAGGTGGCGGGCCACCCATTCGGCGCTGGTGCCTTCGAGGGTCTTGATCTGGTGCTGCGTGGCGCGGTCAAGCTCCTTGCCCGTGACGTCCTCGTCGATCTGGGGTGAACGCTCCCGGTCCGGGCGGTTGGCGCTGCGGAGGTCGCGGGCATTGGGCACGCGAACCGGACGGTCCTCGGGGCGGTCGCGTCCGTACTGGCGCGGGCCTGAGTCGCCACGGTCGAAGCCCCGTGCGGGACGATCCTCGCGGGTGCCGAAGGGCGTGCGGTTCTCGCCGCTGCCGTACGGCTTGCGGTCACGGTCGCCACCGCCGCCGAAGCTGCGCTGGCCGCCGCCTTCACGCGGGGCACGGTCACCATACGGCTTACGGTCACGGTCGCCACCGCCGCTGTACGGCTTACGGTCACCATAGGACGGACGGCTGTCGCCACCAAAGCTGCGCTGATCCTCGCCGTCACGCGGGGCACGGTCACCATAAGGCTTACGGTCGCCGCCGCCGCTGTACGGCTTACGGTCACCATAGGACGGGCGGCTGTCGCCACCAAAGCTGCGCTGGCCCCCGCCTTCACGCGGAGCACGATCACCATAAGGCTTACGGTCACGATCGCCACCACCGCTGTACGGCTTACGGTCACCAT
>NZ_CAKKMM010001170.1:0-1618 GCF_918698205.1 Microbacterium sp. Bi128
ACCCAGGGTTTCGGCCAGGACCACGTGGGCCCCGCCGTGCAGGATGCCTGCCACCTGGGTGTTCCCCGCCACCGGCATGGTGGCCACAGTGCGCTCCGGGCTCATCTCGAGGAAGCGGATCCCCATCTTCACCACAAGGGCTCCGACGCCGTACTGGCCCAGCCAATCGTGCATCTCCTCGGGAACACCGGCCGCAGCGAGCTCGGCCGCGTACGGGCCGGGCGTGAAATTGTCCATCATGGGAACTAGGCTGGCACCTGTGAGTGAAACTACCAAACCGGCCCTTGCCCTCGAGAATGCAGACTCCCTTTCCGCGGACACTGCCGCAGACCACCTCCTGGCAGCTGCGCCGGATTCAGGGGTTGCGGCCAAGCGTGCCGGAAAATCCAGCCGGGCCGCGGCGTCGGTTTCCGCCACCGAGGCCCCCGTGATTCCCATCACGGACCAGCCGCGGCTACTCGTGCTCGATGGGCACTCCATGGCGTTCCGGGCGTTCTTCGCCCTGCCCGCGGACAAGTTCTCCACCGCCACGGGCCAGCACACGAACGCCGTCCACGGCTTCACGTCCATGCTGATCAACCTGATCAAGGAGCAAAAGCCCACCCACGTGGCGGTCGCCTTCGACGTCTCCGATGACACGACGCACCGCAAGGCCGAGTACAGCGAGTACAAGGGCGGACGCAACGAGACCCCGCGGGAAATGAGCGGCCAGATCGACCTCATCGACAAGGTCATGGGCGCCTGGGGCATCAAGACCATCAAAATGCCCGGTTGGGAAGCTGACGACATCCTGGCCACCCTCGCCGCAATGGGGGAAAAGGCCGGTTACGAAGTGCTGCTGGTCTCAGGCGACCGCGATGCCTTCCAGCTCATCACCGACAACGTTTTCGTCCTGTACCCCAAGAAGGGTGTCAGCGATATTCCCCGCATGGACGCGGACGCCATCCAGGAGAAGTACTTCGTCAGCCCGGCCCAGTACTCGGACCTCGCCGCCCTGGTGGGGGAATCCGCGGACAACCTCCCCGGTGTTCCCGGCGTCGGCCCCAAGACGGCAGCGAAATGGATCAACCTTTACGGCGGACTGGAGGGGGTCCTGGAGAACCTCGACGCGATCGGCGGGAAGGTGGGGGACTCCCTGCGCGAATACGTTGACGACGTCAAGCGCAACCGGCGCCTCAACAGGCTGCACACCGACCTGGATTTGCCAGTGACGCTGGACGAGCTCGCGGACCCGCGGCCTGACCAGGCAGCCCTCGAGGAGCTGTTCGACGCCCTGGAATTCAAGACCATCCGGACCCGGCTCTTCGCCCTCTACGGCAGTGAAGTCACCGAAGCCGAGCGGGAAAGCCTCGACATCCCGGACTTCGTGATCCCGGCGGACGCAGCCGAACTTGGCGCGTTCCTCGAGGCCGGTGCCGGCAAGCGCTCCGCTGTGGCGGTCGACGTTGTGCCCGGCCGGATCGGCGAGGACGCCGCAGCGGTGGCGATCGTCCGCGACGACGCTGCCGTCTATATCGACCTGGCCAGCCAGGACGCCGCCGCCGAAAATGTTCTGGCCGCATGGCTGCGCGACGCCCACGCGCCGAAGGTCATGCACGGGTTCAAGGCTGCCCTGAAG
>NZ_CAKKMM010001171.1:0-1617 GCF_918698205.1 Microbacterium sp. Bi128
GGGGTACACCGTCCCCACGACGTTCGATGAGCTGAAGGCCCTCGCCACCAAGATGAAGGCCGACGGCCTGATCCCGATTGAATTCGCGGACAAGGACGGCTGGCCCGCCATGGGCACGTTCGACTACCTGAACATGCGCCTGAACGGCTACCAGTTCCACATGGACCTCACCGCGCACCGGGAAAGCTGGGACCAGAAGAAGGTCAGCGACGTCTTCGACACCTGGAAGGCCCTGCTCCCGTTCCAGAACCCGAACGCGCTGGGCATGACCTGGCAGGACTCGGCGAAGTCCCTCGCGGACAAGAAATCCGGCATGTACCTGCTCGGCTCCTTCCTCACCCAGCAGTTCACGGACAAGACAATCGCCGACGACATCGACTTCTTCCCGTTCCCCGAGGTCGCGGTGGAAGGCCAGGATGCCATCGAGGCACCCATCGACGGCCTGCTGCTCTCCAAGAAGGGCGGCCAGAACCAGGCCGCCCGGGACTTCCTGGCCTACGTCGGTACCCCGGAAGGACAGGATGTGTACGCCTCGGTCGACTCGTCCAACATCGCCACCGCCAAGGGCGCCGATACCTCCAAGTTCACTCCGCTGAACAAGAAGCTGGCCGAGGCCATCAGCGGCGCCAAGAACATCAGCCAGTTCTTCGACCGCGATGCCCTGCCCGCCATGGCCAACAACGTGATGATCCCGGCGCTCCAGTCGTTCATCAAGGACGGCAACGTCGATGTGAAGAACCTGGAAGCCCAGGCCAAGTCCCTGTACGCCGCCCAGTAGCGCCGTGCTGACCGCGCGGGTGACCGCGCGGTCAGCACGGCTCTTTCCTCTGCATTTCGCTCTGAATTTCACAAGGCAAGGAATCTCCATGAGTGTCTCTACCAACCCGTCGGCGCGGGGGCGCAAAGCAGCCGCAGCCCCCGCGCGGCGGGTTCGGCGGCTGTCCGGCCGCGACAAAGTGGTGCTCGGCTTGATGGTGGGCATCCCCACGCTGATCCAGCTCGTACTGGTCTGGATCCCCACCCTCATGTCGGTCGGACTGTCCTTCACCCGCTGGAACGGGCTGGAGCTGACCGACATCAAGCCCGCCGGCGTCGAGAACTACCAGTTCATCGCCCAGGATTACCCGCCGTTTTGGCCGGCCATGCAGCACAACGTGCTGTGGCTGGCGTTCCTGGCACTCGTCGCCACCCCGCTGGGGCTGCTCCTGGCCGTGCTCCTGGACCAGAACATCCGCGGCACGCGGATCTACCAGAGCATCTTCTTCGCCCCGGTGATGCTCTCCCTGGCCCTGATCGGGATCATCTGGCAGCTGTTCTACAACCGGGACAGCGGCCTCCTGAACTTCTTGCTTGGCACCGCCGGCACGCCCCAGGCCGTCGACTGGTTCGGGGATTCGAGCGTCAACATCTGGGCAGCCCTCTTCGCCGCCACCTGGCGGCACGCCGGCTACGTCATGATCCTGTACCTGGCCGGGCTCAAGGGCGTGGATCCGACCCTGCGCGAGGCGGCCCAGATCGACGGCGCCAACGCGGTCCAGACCTTCTTCCAGGTGGTCTTCCCGGCCATGCGCCCGGTGAACGTCATCATCATCGTCATCCCCGTCATCGAGTCCCTCC
>NZ_CAKKMM010001172.1:0-1617 GCF_918698205.1 Microbacterium sp. Bi128
GTCCTCCACCACGACGCACTCCTGGCTTGGCAGGCCCAAGAGCCGTGCGGCGTATTCGTAGGTGGCCGGGCTGGGCTTGCCGGGCAGCCCCTCGGCGACGGCGACGACGCCGTCGACCACCACCGGGAAGTAGTCGGACAGGCCGGCAGCCTTCAGCACGGCAGGGGCGTTGCGGGAAGAGGAGACGACGGCGAGCTTGAGCCCGCGGGCCAGCGCGGCCTCAACCAGCCGGACGGAGCCCTCGTACGGCTGGACTCCGCCGGCCTCGACGATGTCGTTGAAGACCTTGTTCTTGCGGTTGCCGAGTCCGTGGACGGTGTCATGTGCGGGCTCGTCGTTCAGCGGGCCCTCGGGCAGCACGATCCCGCGGGAGGCCAGGAAGTCCCGGACGCCGTCAAACCGCGGCTTGCCGTCGATGTGGTCGAAATAGTCGCTCTCACGGTAGGGCTCAGCACCGGGGACCGACGCCAGGAAGCCGTCAAAGAGCTGCTTCCAGGCGTGCTCGTGCACCACGGCGGTGGGGGTCAGGACGCCGTCGAGGTCAAAAAGGATGGCGGTTGCACCGGAGAGCGCACCGGCGAGGCCGGAGGTGTCGGGAACTACAGTCATGAGTCGAGGTCCTTTCAGACGACGGGCAGGCAAGACGGTTTGGTCAAAGCGATGGTCTAAGGCAGGCAGTTCAGGGCTGCTCTGTTGGGGGCCGTTCCGGCGTCGGACACCGTCCGGATCAGCGTCGGCGCGTGCTGGTGCGCTCTACCAATTTGGTGTCCAGCAGATGGTTCGACGGCGGACTGGCAGGCGGCGTGGCAAGTCCTGAGCGATGAAGTCTTTCAATAAGCAGGTTGGCCGCGAACGCGCCCTGGCCGGCCAGTGGCTGGGCAATTATGGTCAGGCCCAGGAACCAACTCATCTGATGATCGTCTATTCCTATGATGGACACGTTTTCCGGCGCTGACAAACCGAGCTCCCGCATGGCCACGAGCGCACCGCAGGCTGTCTCGTCGCAACCGGCGAAGACCGCGGACGGCATCCCGGGGTTTTCCACAGGCTGCACCATGGCCAGCCGGCCGCCTTCGATGCTGGAGCCGGCGTCGAGCACGAGGTCCGGAGGAGACGGTGCAGATGGGGAGTCCGGGGAGCGCGGGGACGTGCTGGATACTCACGCGCGGGGTATTGGCCTGCGGCACGGGCTCAGCCCTTTCTTCCCCCCGAAGTAGTGGGCCCGGTGTTCATGGCCGAGGTCGATTGTAAGCGCTTACATATTTGGCATGCAAGTGGATGATCCGGAGTTTGGCAGCGGAGCGGGAACGGGCTGGCAGGCCTGCTTGGCCGTGGGTTGGCGGGGCCGGGCGGGCGTCCTGGTCAGCGCCCGGTCAGCGCAGGACGTAGTGCCGCAGGAACGCACTGACGTCCACGAGTTCGGCCAGCGAGATCGTGTGGCCCATGCCCGGATAGGTCCTGGCTGTGAGCTGGGTATTCCGGTTCAGCCACGCCTCGGTGTGCTCGGTAGCGGCGTCGTTGATGACGACGTCGCCCTTGTCCCGGCCCCAAAAGAACGGCGGCCGGGCGGTGAACGATTCACTCATCGCCAGCAGTTCGTTGTCCAGGACAAAACCC
>NZ_CAKKMM010001173.1:0-1616 GCF_918698205.1 Microbacterium sp. Bi128
GGCCGGGGACTATGGATGTGAGGGCTGGTCCGCTGCCGAGGTGTCCAAGTATTTCATTCGCTCGGAGTCAAACACCAGGCTCTCAGGACCCCACCATGGAACCACAGGGCCGCTCGGCGTCTCTGACCTCCGGCGTCCGCACACGCTCTCGGCGGCATTCGTGCAGGCGGGCCAGGAGTTCGGGCTGCCCTACAACAGCGATTTTAATGGGGCGAAGCAGCTCGGCGTTGGCTTCTACCAGACCACCACCAGGAATGGGCGCCGGTGCAGCGCAGCCGTCGCCTATCTGAAACCCGCGCGCAGGCGGCCCAATCTCACTGTCCGCGTCAACGTGACCGTCTCCAAGGTCGTCATCAAGAATGGCCGCGCCGTCGGCATCCAGGCGATTGAAGGCGGAGTCGCGCGAACCTACGGTGCCCGGCGCGAGGTGCTGATCGCCAGCGGCGCGTTTGGCTCGCCCAAGTTGCTGCAGCTTTCAGGCATCGGCGACCCGGCAGACCTTGCTGCCGCCGGCATCGACGTGATCCACGCCCTGCCCGGGGTCGGGAAGAACCTGCAGGACCACCTTGACCTGGACATCATTTACGAACTCACCGATGACCACAGCCTGGACCGGTTCAATCGGGTGCGCCCGGCGACAATGCTGGCGGGCCTCGAGTATTTGGCTTTCCGCTCGGGACCGTTCGCGTCCAACCTCGTCGAGGCGGGTGGCTTCAGCTACGCCAACACAGATGAGAAGACCCCGGACCTGCAGTTCCACTTCCTGCCCGCGGCGAGGTCGGAGCCGGGCATTGCGTCGCTGCGGCCCGGATTCGGGGCGACGCTCAACTCGTACTTCCTGCGCCCCCGCAGCCGGGGGACAGTTCGCGTCGCGTCCTCGGATCCCACAATGACACCGCTCATCGATCCGAATTTCCTGGCGGATGACTACGATCTGGAGATGACGATCGCCGGGGTGCAGCAGAGCCGGCAGATCATGGAGCAGTCATCGATGGCGGCGTTCATCCAGAAGGAGCACATCGGCGACGGTTCCCGGGTGTCAACCCGCGACGAGTACGTGAATTTCGTCCGCTCCTACGGACGGACCTCGTACCACCCTGTCGGCACTTGCGCCATGGGTACCACCGACGATTCCGTTGTCTCCCCGCGGCTGAAGGTCCACGGGCTGGAGGGATTGCGGGTCGTTGACTCCTCGATCATGCCCCGGCTGGTCAGTGCCAACACCCAGGCACCCACCATCATGATCGCGGAAAAGGCCGTCGACATGATCCTTGAGGACGCATCGGGGCTGACGCCCGGAGCGGATGGTTTTGCCGACTTCGACGTTGCCCCGGACAGTGTGTGAGTCAATTCACGCGCAACAGGCACCCCACCCTGGCTGGCCGCCCGTAGAATTGATGGTGAACGTAGAAGTTCTGCCGCCGGGTCTGCGTTCGCAGCCGGCGGTTTTTCTTTGCGCTCGATGAGGCGCCCGGGGTGGACCGAATCCCCGCCGGTGCCCGGTACCGGACACCCTCCGGCGGCCGACTTCCCCCTACGAGGACGTAGGGGGTGGATTCTAGGAAGGTAGTTCTGTGAGCCAGACGTCAGATTCTTGTCTTGATACGTGGATGGGC
>NZ_CAKKMM010001174.1:0-1615 GCF_918698205.1 Microbacterium sp. Bi128
GGCTCAGGTGGCCGGATCCGCAGCCGCAGGATCAGGTCGCGGGTCAGGGTCTCGCCGGGAGATTCCGAGCGCGGATCGGCCGCGGCCAGGACACGGCGGAAAGTCCGAATGCCCCGGCGGCCGTCCAGGTCATCTGCCATGGCCTGCAGGGCGCCCGGGTCCGCGCCGAGTCGAAGCGCGTGGTCGGTGAGGATCAACGCCTGCCTGTAGGGCAGCAGCATGGCGCAGTCGGCCGTCGTGCGCTCCAGGGACGTGGTCCGGAGGCCGTTCACCACGGCGACGTCGTGGTCGGCGAAGGGGCGCGTGTGGCAGCGGACGTCCCTCCCGTGTCGCTCGTTCGAGGGCCGTACTTTCTGGAGGACATGGATCACGTCATCCACGTCCCACAGGTGGAGGAGGCGGAGGCGCGCCGCGGAAGTGTGGCTGTAGTGGAAGGCTCCTGTCGACGTCGTACGCGTTCCGTGGGCGTGCGCGTAGATGAGCTGCCGGCTGCGGACAGTAGGCGACTGGGCGTTCCAGAGGCTGGCGCGATTGTAGCAGCCGTGCCGGAGCCGGACGAGGGTGCCTGAATCGAGGAGCGAGCGAATGGCGCGCGAGCTGAAGCCGAGATCCAGGAGCTGTTCGGTGCGCCAGAGGTTACCGGTCGGCGGCAGCCCCAGCGCGGGGTTATGCGTCATGCCACCAGCTTCGGCCGCTGCAGGAGCAGGCGGGAGGCCCCGTCGTCGTTATGTGGAAAACACGAGGCGGCCGCACCTTGGCTTCTTTGGGGGACGGCGGCCTTGGACGCCGCTCACTTCGCCGGAACGCGGCGAAGGCGCCGTCAATTTACGGCGAAGTCGGTGGTTTCCCGCGAATTCGGCGGGGCGTCAGCCGGGAACGCGGGCGGTGGTTCCGCGGACGATGAGGTCCGGCTCGATCAGCTGGCGCTCAGGCTCGAGGGTGGGGTCCTGGATCCGTGCCAGCAGGGCGCTTGCGACGCCGGACCCGACAATGTCGCTCCGGTTGTCCACCGAGGTCATGTCCAGATACCGCGACTTGGCCAGCGGGGAGTTGTCGTAGCCGATCACGGAGAGCTCTTCCGGGATGGACAGGCCCCGGGCCTTGGCTGCGGCGAAGGCGCCCAAGGCCATGGTGTCATTGGCGGCGAACAGGGCGGTCGTGTCGGGGTGGTGGTCAAGGACCCAGCAGGCGGCCGCATAGCCGTCCTCCTCAGAGGTGCCGCGGGATTCGCCGGCGATCCGGGCCTCGACGCCGGCCTCCAGGATTCGGCGGCGGAAGCCCTCCCGCCGGTGGGCCGCGGCGCCGCCGGAGCCCGAGAGGTGTCCGATGCGTGTGTGGCCGAGCCCGATCAGGTGCTCCGCCGCCATGCGGCCGCCGCCGTCGTCGTCGGGGCTGGGGGCGGTGGCCGCGGGATGAGATGTCATGACCTCCATCGTGCCGCATGCATCCGGGAACCCGGGAACCCGGGTCACCCGGTTAGCCGGAACGGCAGCAGAGACGCAGAAAGCCCGCACCGTTGCCGGTGCGGGCTTTCCATAAGACCTTGGGGAAGAAAGTTACTTCTTGCCGCCGAAGCCCTTGAAGCGAGCGTTGAAGCGCTCGACGCGGCCTGCGG
>NZ_CAKKMM010001175.1:0-1614 GCF_918698205.1 Microbacterium sp. Bi128
CCTCTGGTCCACGGACGGCACTGCGGCGTTCCTCACGGCCGTCGCGTCGGACGGCCTGACCCTCGTCGAAACCGGCGAACCCGTGGACGGGACCATCAGCGCTGTGCTCGCCGACGAGGAATCACTGATGTGGGTCCGGTACGGCGGCGACGACGGCCGCCAGGTGGTGGTGGAGCTCGCCATGCGGGCGGACAAGTACGCCATCCGCACCCGCGACTCCCAGTCGCCGGTGTTCACGGAGTTCGATGGCGTGCCCACCTTCGGCTTCCGCCCGGACCTGGTCATCGAGGCCCGGTTCGTGCCCTACCCCGAGCCTGTGGATGTCCCGATCGGCACGGCCAACCCGCTCGTGGACGGGGTCCACCGCTCGGTCGGCGAGCTGGTCTTCCGGCTTCCCGGCGCGGACCACGAGATCCACCTGCAGGCCGAGGAGGAGAAGCTCGGCGCCCTGACGGTGACGTTCCACGACGAGACCAACGGGGAAAGTACGGACGAGTGGCGGAAGGTGTCCACCGCAAAACCCCGCCCGGACAATACCGTGGTCCTGGACTTTAACCGGGCCATCAACTACCCCAGCGCCTTCACCCCGTACGGCACCTGCCCCATGCCGGTGCGGAACAACAGCCTGGACGTGAAGATCGAGGCCGGCGAGAAGGAACCCGGCCTCTTCTAAACGGCTCGAAACGGTCAAAGCCGTCTTCTAGACGATCGCGGACACCCCGGTGACGGCGCGGCCCGTGATCAGGGTGTTGATCTCGAACGAGCCCTCGTAGGTGTAGATCGCCTCGGCGTCGGAGAAGATCTTGGCCATCCGGTAGTCGGTGACGATCCCGTTGCCGCCCAGCAGGGACCGGCCCATCGCGACGGTTTCGCGCATCCGGGCGCTGACATAGGACTTGGCGAGGGCCACCTGCGGCATGTCCGCGGCGCCGGCGTCCTGCAGCTGGGCGATCCGGACCATCATGCCCATGCTGGCCACGGCGTTGCCGAGCATGGTGACCAGCTGCTGCTGGACCAGCTGGAACTTTGCCAGCGGGCGGCCGAACTGCTGGCGTTCGACGGCGTACTGCCGGGCGACGTCGAACGCCGCGAGCTGCTGCCCCACACCTTGCCAGGCCACCATGATCCGGGAACCGCGCAGGAGCTCGTTGGTGTCCTCGAAGCTGCTGATTCCGGCGAAGCGGTCCGTTTCGGCCACCCGGACGTCGGTGAAGACGATGTCCGCGTTCTGCACCGTGCGCAGGGCAATCTTGTTCTCGATCCGGCTACGGCTCACGCCCGGCAAGGTGGCGTCGACGATGAAGCCGCGGATGCCGCCGTCGGCCTCGTCCCGGGCCCAGACCAGCATGTAGTCGCAAAACGTGCCGTTGCCGATCCAGCGCTTGGCGCCGTTGAGCACCCAGATGTCGCCGCCGCCGGCCGCGCCGCCGGGGACCCGGCGGGCCCGGGTTTCCATGCCGCCGGCAACGTCCGAGCCGTGGTCCGGTTCTGTGAGGGCAAAGGCACCGGTGGTGCGCAGGCTTGCCGCGTCCTCGAGCAGGCGCGCCTTCTGCTCCTCGGAGCCGAAGCCGTAGAGAGACTCCACGAAGAGGTCATGGTGGACCAGGAAGAAGG
>NZ_CAKKMM010001176.1:0-1611 GCF_918698205.1 Microbacterium sp. Bi128
CGTCGTAGGCGTGATCGCGCGCGTCCACGAACACGGCCGTGCCAACGATGGCCGTCAGGGCCACCACGAACAGCAGGTTGGCCGCAAACAGCCTGCGGGCGATGCTCCAGCGCCGGATCATCAACACCTTCCATGACCAATATGAACGCAAGGGTGATGCGCGTCACCTTCTCATCAATGATGGGGTTACACGCAAGAAGGACAAGAGCGGACCACAGCCAGGACCGCACCAAGTCCAGCCTATCCAAGGAGAACACCATGGCCTCTCAACGAGGAGAGTCAGCAGCACCGGCCGCCGCTCCGGCCAAGAAGCGCAAGGGACTGGACAAGTCCCACTACCTCTACATCGCAGTCATCGTAGCCGTGATTGCAGGTGCCGTTATCGGCCTGCTGTTCCCCGAGGTCGGCAAATCCCTCAAACCACTCGGCGACGGCTTCATCAAACTCATCAAGATGATGATCGCGCCCGTGATCTTCTGCACCATCGTGCTGGGCATCGGCTCCATCGCCAAGGCCGCCACGGTCGGCAAGGTCGGCGGCCTGGCGCTCGCCTACTTTGTGGTCATGTCCACGTTCGCCCTGGGGATCGGCCTGGTGGTCGGCAACCTGATCCACCCGGGCGAGGGCCTCAAGCTCGCCCCCTATGATCCGAACAAGAAGGCGGCAGTCGACAGCACCGTTGACTTCCTGCTGGGCATCATCCCGGGCGACATTCCCGTGTTGCCGACCCTCCTCGCCGCCATCCTGGTCGGCTTCGCGCTGCAGAAGATGGGCCCGCAGGGAGCCCCGCTCCTCAAGGCCGTCGGTTACGGCCAGGCCCTCGTGTTCCGCATCCTCATCATGATCATGTGGCTGGCCCCGGTCGGAGCCTTCGGCGCGATCGCCGCAGTGGTCGGTGCAACCGGCTTCCAGGCCATCATCAGCATGGCGACCCTGATGGGCGCCTTCTACATCACCTGCGCCCTGTTCATCGTCGTGATCCTCGGCGGCCTGCTCAAGGCGGTCGCAGGCGTCAGCATCTTCAAGCTCATGAAGTACCTCGGCCGCGAATACCTGCTGATCTTCTCCACGTCCTCCTCCGAAGCCGCGCTGCCCCGCCTGATCGCGAAGATGGAACACCTCGGCGTGTCCAAGCCCGTCGTGGGTGTCACGGTCCCCACCGGGTACTCCTTCAACCTCGACGGGACCGCCATCTACTTGACCATGGCCGCACTGTTCGTCGCCAACGCCATGGGCACGCCGCTGGACCTTGGCGCCCAGGTTTCCCTGCTGGTCTTCATGATCATCGCCTCCAAGGGTGCCGCCGGCGTCACCGGTGCCGGCCTGGCCACGCTGGCCGCCGGACTCCAGGCGCACGCACCCCAACTGCTGGGCGGCGTGGGCATGATCGTCGGCATCGACCGGTTCATGTCCGAGGCGCGCGCCCTGACCAACTTCACCGGCAACGCCGTCGCCACGGTGCTGATCGGCACCTGGGTCAAGGAGATCGACGGCGGACGCGTGGACCGTGTCCTGGCCGGTGCCGAGCCGTTCGACGAAGAGACGATGCTGGCCGGCCACTCCGGCGCACAGGATGCCGCCGAACGCCCCGCACAGCCGGCACAACCGGTC
>NZ_CAKKMM010001177.1:0-1610 GCF_918698205.1 Microbacterium sp. Bi128
GCATAGCCCCCGGCCGGGACAGTGCAGTCCGGGCCAGCGCGCCGCCGAGCGGCCGCACCTCCACGAGCAGCAGCGGGCAGTCCGAACCGTCCCCGGTGAGCTCGAGCAGGTCAGCCACCGCATCTTCGCCGAAATCCTTCAGGAGCGCGCCGCCGTCCATGAAGGGCAGCGGGTCCGCCGGGTCCATGTGGATCTGGTCAACGTCGAGGTAACTCATGGGCCCGGCCGTGTCCATCAATGGGGTCGAGACCGCCCGCATCGGGGCAAGCAGCGCGTCGCCGGCCTCGCGCTTGCGCTTGCGCTCGCGATACGCGGCTGTGTCATCGGCTTTCCAGCGCTGACAGTCGGAGCACCGGCAAGCCGCGCGATACCGGGCTCGCGTGCCGTGCTCGGGTGACTTCGCGGCCACGCCTACCACCCCCGCTCTGCGCCGATCTGAGCGCGTCGACGACCACCACGCATCGGCACGCGCGGTGCGCCCCGTTCGGCCGCTGACGGCCGGCGTGCGCCCTACTGCGCCCTACCGGGAAAATGAACGGATCGGGGAGAGGGAGTTTTGGGCGCCGCGCGGGTGAGGCGTGGCGACACACGGAAAAAAGTCGCCAAATGAGGCGCGGGGCTCGGCAGGGCGCTCGTCGCATCACACTCGCGCGGTTCGGAGATGACTAAGCGCCGTGCTCGGCTGTAACCTTCCCGAATGCGGATCGGCGACTTCGTCTGGCTCGACTGGGCGAACGTACCTGGCCTGCTCGACTACCTCGGGTTGCTGCTCGCCATTGTCGGATTCGGTATCGCTATTGGACAGCTGGTACGCAGCCGCAGCGCATTAGATGCAGCGGAGCAGACCTTGTCGTCAGCACGCCGTGCACTTATCAGCAACCAGCTGATCGCCGTGCTGCCCGCTTTCGAGGAGATCGCAGCGCAACTGGGCGCTGCAGTCACGAACGACAGTCGGCCTCAGGCGGAGACAGCGCTCGACCGGTTCCAGTACCGGCAACGGGAGACACTGGCGCTCCTACAGACACTGCCGCCCGAGTACCAGGGAATCGTCCCGGCACTTGAACGCGCGGGAGCGCGAGCGCGCGCAGCGCACTCCAATCTCTTTTCCAGTCCTCACGAGACAACCGCGCAGCGCGTTGGCGACGCACTGTCTGACGTGCGTAGTGTCGCTTACGAGATCCGAACCGTCGAGGTAATGCTGCGGAACCACGTTCCGACGACACAGATTGGGGGCCGTAGTGCTCAGTGAAGCGGACTGGATTCGACTCATCAATGGCCTGTTGGTCGCCACGAACAGCGGGCGCATCCGTTGGGAAGAGGTGAACATGAAAGAGTCTGCGGCGAGCCTGCTTTTCGCCGTCGACGCCGTGTATGGAGGTCGACAGTTGACTGCCGTCCACAATCAAACGCGATACGAGTTGTCGGGTCGCGAGGGTGGTCGCCCGCCCTTCGAATTGCGGATCATTGAACCGTCAGCCGAGGGCGGTCCGCGCACAGTGGACAAGGTGAAGTCCTCTGCCTCTGCCACCTCGAATGGGTGGTACGAGGTCAACGCGGCTCTCGACCGGTTGTTCGACTCTGCGAGCGCCGGCGTCGAGTCCGGCGGACAG
>NZ_CAKKMM010001178.1:0-1609 GCF_918698205.1 Microbacterium sp. Bi128
CTCCGGCGCTTCTGCCGACCGACGACGCCGTCACCGTCCAGGAGAACACGTGGGCCTTCTACCCCCTGTTTCCGGTGCTGGGCCGGGTGGTGTCCGGGCTGACAGGCACGGGCCCGGCGTGGTCCCTGACGGCCATCGCCCTGGTCTCCGGTGTGGGTGCAGCCCTCGTGGCGTACAGAATTTTCCGGCACCGGGCCACGCACCGCACGGCGCTCTGGGGGACCGTGTTCCTGGCGGCTTTCCCGGTGGCGCCGGTGCTGCAGGTGCCCTACGCCGAATCCCTCAACCTGCTGCTCCTCGGCGCCGCGCTGCTGCTTGTCATGGAGCGCCGGTACCTGTGGGCCATGCCCGTTGTGGTCCTGATGTGCCTTTCCCGGCCTACCGGGGTTCCGTTTGCCGCGATGATGGGCCTGTTGCTGCTCTACCGTCTCTGGCAGCGCCTCACTGCGCAAACCCGTACTGCGCAAACCCGTACTGCGCAGACCCGCACTGTGCAGCATCCCACGGCACAACACGCCACGGCACGACACCCCGCGAACCAGAGCCCCGCGACACAGGGCGTCACAGTGCAGCGCCGGGACGGCCTCGCCCTCCCCGGCAACGCCGAGCTGTGGTCACTGGGCGGGCTCACCGCCGTCAGCGGCATCGGTGCCCTGCTGTGGCCGGCCATCGCCTGGGCCGCGACCGGCGATCCGGGCGCCTACACCAAGACCGAAACCGCATGGCGCGGCGAAGACCTGGTGCCGTTCAAGCCATGGTTCGACGCCGGCATCATGCTCTTCGGGCCGACTTTCGGCGTGCTGGCTCCCTTCGTGTTCGTTGCCGCGTTCACGCTGCTGATGATGTCCCGGCCGGTCGTCGCCCTGGGCACCGAGCTGAGGCTCTGGTGCTGCTGCTATATGGGCTACCTGCTGGTCTTCCTGCACCCCCAGACCAGCACGTTCAGGATGCTGCTGCCGCTGTTCCCGCTCGCCCTCAGCGCCGCCCTTCTCTCGCGTTCCCGCGCCTACCGCGGCACCGTGGTGGTCATGTTCGTGCTGCTGCAGGTCGTCTGGATTGTGTGGCTGTGGGCGTGGGCGCAACTGCCGGGCGGAGGGGACTACCCGCCGTGACGCACAGCACCATTTGGCGGTGCCGGCCCGGCCTGGCGGGACGCGCTGGAAAGTCCAACGATTAGCTACGGGCGGATTGTTACGCGATAATAGAGGATAAGCAAGGACAAGAAGCACACAGTTTGTAAGCGGTTTATTTGTGAGTTTGCCGGTCACGGCAGCCTCCTGGAGCGCTGCCGGACGGCTTGATTGGCCAAGCGGACGCAGCCCGGCCGGGCTGGTATGTCAGGGACTAATGGAGGGGATATTCCTTATGGCGGCAATGAAACCACGCACCGGCGACGGCCCTATGGAAGTGACGAAAGAGGGACGAAGCCTGATCATGCGTGTTCCGCTCGAAGGCGGGGGGCGGCTTGTAGTCGAACTCAATGCCGCTGAGGCGACGAACCTCAAGGAATGCCTCGTCGGCGTCACCGAATAGCGTCACGCCAAGAGCTTTGCAACAGGGCGGGGTCCCGGCCACCAGGCTGCGGACCCCGCCCTTTGCTGTCAGCGCC
>NZ_CAKKMM010001179.1:0-1609 GCF_918698205.1 Microbacterium sp. Bi128
TTGGACTCCAGCACGCCGTCGATCTCATCGAGGAGATCATCGACGCCCTGGGTGGCTGCCGACGCCTGGGCGTCCGCCGGGGCCGGCGGCGCGGCGGGGACGTCCTCGTCAACCTCGGTGTCCCGCGACTGCGGCTGCTGCTGCTCCTGGCCTGCCATTGTTTTCTCCTTCATGTCCGTCCCTTTTCTCCTAAGGGACATCCTGTAGCAATAGTGCCACGCCCGGGGCGCCCGCGGGGGGCTTTGTTTTCAGGAACCGGGGCTGAGCCCGAGCAGTTCCGCCAGGAACGTCCCGGCCTCCCGGTGCCGGGCAAACAGGCCGCCGGTGAGGGCTTCGGTCCCGCGCAGCGGCTCGCGGGTAGGGACCCGCTGGAGCCTGCCGCGGCCGGGGACATCGAAGATCACCGAGTCCCAGCTGGCCCCCGCGAGGTCTGCACCGAACCTGCTGACGCAGCGCCCGCGGAAGTACGCCCGCGTGTCCGACGGCGGTTCGGTCACCGCACGGGCAATCGCGGCGTCGTCGACGATTCGGTGCATCCGGTCGCGCGCCAGCAGCCGGTAGTAGAGCCCTTTTTCGGGGCGGATGTCGGCCCACTGCAGATCCACGAGGCCCAGCCGTGCGTTGTCCCAGCCCAGGCCGTCACGCTGGCGGTAGCCCTCGAGCAGGGACAGTTTGGCGAGCCACTCGACTGAGGATGCGGCCGCCGCCCGGTCACCGCCGAGTTCGCTCAGCGTGGCGGACCACCGCTCCAGGACCTCGTGGGTGTGGCCGTCACCGTCCACGGCGTCCGCGACGCCGGTGTCCTGCGCGTGCTTGGAGGCGGCCTCGAAATAGATCCACTGGAGGTCCAGGGCGCTGATCCGCCGGCCGTCGCCCAGGCGCAGCAACCCGGTGAGCGAGGTGTCGTGGCTGACGGCCTGCAGCGCGGCGACGGGCTCATGAACTTCGATCCGCGGCGCCAGCCCGGCCTCGATCAGGCTCAGGACCATCGCGGTGGTGCCGAACTTGAGGAAGTTGGAGGCCTGGCTGAGGTTGGCGTCGCCGATGATGACGTGCAGTCTGCGGTATTTGTCCGCGGTGGCGTGGGGCTCGTCCCGGGTGTTGATGATGGGGCGGCGGATGGTGGTTTCCAGGCCCACTTCGGTTTCGAAGAAGTCAGCGCGCTGGCTGATCTGGTAGCCGGCCCGGGCGCTGTCCTGCCCGAGGCCCACCCGTCCGGCACCGCAAGTGATCTGCCGGGTGACGAAAAACGGCGTGAGGCCGCGCACGATTTCGCCGAACGGCACCGAGCGGGGCATCAGGTAGTTCTCGTGCGAGCCGTAGGAGACCGACTTGTTGTCCGTGTTGTTCTTGTACAGGTTGATGGGCGGCAGTTCGGGATCCGCAGCGAGGCGCCGGACCGCGGCCAGTGCCACGAGGTCGCCGGCGGCGTCCCACGTGACGGCGGCGCGGGGGTTGGTCACCTCGGGGCTGGAATACTCCGGGTGGGCGTGGTCCACGTACAACCGTGCGCCGTTGCCCAGCACCATGTTCATCAGCAGCGTGCCGGACTCGTCCTCGCCGTCGGCCTCGAGTTCCTGCCGCCCGTAGGCGAGGGCGATCGCCTCGG
>NZ_CAKKMM010001180.1:0-1608 GCF_918698205.1 Microbacterium sp. Bi128
CTCCTGGCCCCCCTGACCAGCGAACAGTCTGCGCAGCTGGGGATCCTGCTGGCCAGGTTGGCCAGCGCCCATGCCCTCGACACGGACCTGCATCGGGACACGAGGCCGGAATGAACCCGGCGTGCCGGCCGGTTCTTCGAGGCGATAGCCGTCCTTTTCAGCCGGCGGGCAGTGTGGGATCATCCCGGTATGGGCGAAAATACTGAACCGCGGGTGACCTTGCCCTCCGGCCCCGAGCGCCTGAAGGGCACGCATCACCGCGACGTTGATGGCTACGGAAATCCGATTACGCAGCAGCTGCGCATCATCGGTCAGCGGCGCCGCGAAGCCGAAGAAAAGCTCGACCGGCACCTGCAGGACGCACGCAAGAGCCACTGAGCGCGGCATGGGCGATGGTAAAGGCAGGCACCCGTGGGGTGCCTGCCTTTCCTTTCCGTGCCCGTCTACTTGGCGGCCACTGCGAACGGCGACGCCTTCTCGGGCGCAGCCACGGGCCCTGCCGCGGCTCGGAACGGGTTGCAGATCCTTACAGCCAGGCGGGCGGACTTTTCCGCGGACCGGGTCCGGGATTTCAGTCGCCTGCGGGCCCAGCTGGTCGAACCCGACTCGGAACTCGCGCTACGCATTTCCGGAATTTCACCCGCAGCGGGTGAGGCCCATGCCGGACCTAATGCAAACAATGGTCATACCCTCCAAAGAGAGGGCTGAGGGACAGGCCGTCCCGGAAACGAGAACGCATCTTTGAGAGCAGGAAAAGCAAATGAGTTTCCGGGAAGACTATTGGGATATTTTGACGGAACCAAGAGCCGGGTGCTGGTCTGACGGCGTTCGCGCCTTGAAGTACGTTTAGGCAGCCGTGCGCGGATTCTTCCAGGACGCGGAAACGTTTGCCTTGCTCCTGCTGGCGGCCCACATATTACTCGTGACCGTCGCAGCTGTCCTGGTGTCGATGAATCGCCGTCCATCCTCTGCCATTGCCTGGGTGCTCGCCATAATTTTCATACCGATCCTTGGTGCCGTCGCATATTTCTTCGTTGGTTACTCGAAACTGCCCAAGGCGCGCAGGGACAAACAGCGCGAAGTTAACGCTCTGGTCCTGTCACGGACTGAAGGTAGCCCGTTCATTAGCCGCGGCCTTGATTGGCCGGAATGGCTGCATTCGGCGGTGGTGTTGAACAGCAACCTTGGGGCCCTCCCTATGGTCTCGGGCAACAGTGCGACCCTGTTGGGCGAGTACAACGGAGCTTTCGATGCCATGATCGCTGATATTGATTCGGCCACAAGTTATGTGCACGTGGAGTTTTACATCCTCGTGCTGGACGCAACGACAGAGCCGTATTTTCAGTCGCTGGCCCGGGCACGACGGCGCGGCGTTGACGTGCGGGTTCTGTCCGATCATCTGGCTGGCCTGAAGTTCCCCGGCCGGAAAGAAACCCTGGAGTTCCTCCAGGAGATAGGGGCGGAATATCGCCCCATGCTGCCGGTGCGGCCGTGGCGTGGCGAATGGCAGAGGCCGGACCTGCGCAATCACCGGAAGATCTGCGTCGTCGATGGCCGCGTGGGATTCACGGGGTCCCAGAACCTCATCGACGCGAGCTACGACACGAA
>NZ_CAKKMM010001181.1:0-1607 GCF_918698205.1 Microbacterium sp. Bi128
TGACCCCCTCGAGTTACTTCCGTTTCCCGCATCTGCACGGCGATCTGGTCACCTTTGTGGCCGAGGACGACGTCTGGATTGCACCCGTGGGCGGGGGCCGCGCCTGGCGCGTATCCTCCCTGCAATCGCCGGCCCGCAACCCGCGCTTCACCCCCGACGGCAAGCGTCTGGTCTGGACCGTCGTCCAAGGGACTGCCCCGGAAGTCGTCACGGCCAACGTCGACGGCGGCGGCTACAGCCAGTTGAGCTACTTCGGCCACCCTTCCACCCGGGTCAAGGGTTTCACCCCCGACGGCGACGTCCTGGTGACCAGCGCGTTCCGCCAGTCCGACAGCCGTCACACCCACGCCTACAGCCTCCCCGTGACCGGCGGCTGGGCGCAGGAACTCCCGTTCGGCCCGGTCGAGTCCGTGGCCTACGGCCCCGTCGTCGGCGACGAACGCCCTGTGGTGCTCGCCAGTGTCCTCTCGCGTGAGCCGGCCTGGTGGAAGCGCTACCGCGGCGGCGCCGCCGGCAAGCTGTGGATCGACGCCGACGGAAACGATGAATTCGTCCGGCTCGCTGCCGCGCTGGACGGAAACCTCACGGACCCCCTGTGGGTCAAGGGACGGATCGCGTTCCTGTCCGACCACGAGGGTTACGGAAACCTCTATTCCGTCCTGCCCAACGGCAGCGACCTGCGGCGCCACACGGACCACGAGGACTTCTATGTCCGCCACGCCGCCACCGACGGCGAACGCGTGATCTTCGAATCGGCCGGTGAGCTCTGGCTGCTGCCCAGCCTCGACGCCGAGGCCGTCAAGCTCGACATTGTGCTCGGTTCCGCCTCGCAGGCGCGCCGGCCCGCCCCGCTGAAGCCCTCGAAGCACCTTGGCGACGTCGTACCGGACCGCACGGGCGCGTCCAGTGCCGTCGAATCCCACGGAACCGTCCACTGGCTGCGGCACAAGGACGGCCCTTCCCGCGTCCTCGAGGCCACCCCGGGCGGCCGGGCACGGCTGCCGCGGCCCTTCGGCGAGGGCCGGATCGCCTATGTCGCCGACCACGACGGCGTCGAGGCTCTGTACCTGAAAGCCATTGCGGCGCCCCTGGCCGGAGCGGCTGTGGCAGCATCGAAGGCCCCGCAGCCGGCCGTGCAGTCCGCTGCCGAGTCAACGGCCCGGCCCGTTGCTTCCGCCGAGGACGCAGGCATGCAGTTGCCGAAGCCGGTGTCCGCCGCCGCGCTGACCGGCGCAGGATCAATCCCCGCCGGTGCAAACGGTTCCGTGTCCGGCGCGGTCGCAGCGGTCCCGGCCCCGGCTGCTGCAGACGCAGCCGGCTCCATCTCCGGCTCCGAGCCCGACCGGGCCGGTGCGGGCGCCGCCGTGGAGGCCGCGCCTGCCTCCGATGAGCTGACGCGGATCGACTTCCCCAAGCCCAGCCGGACCAGCGCCATCGAAGCCAGCCCGGACGGGCGCTGGCTCGCCGTCGGCACGGCGTTCGGTGATATCTACCTTGCCGACACCCGCACGGGCACGATATCCCAGCTGAGCAGTATCGGGGAGGGCAGCATTGAGGGATTCACCTGGTCCCCCGACTCCGCGTGGCTCGGCTGGTCCGAGCCACGC
>NZ_CAKKMM010001182.1:0-1606 GCF_918698205.1 Microbacterium sp. Bi128
CCCGTCAGCTTCGGCTCCATGAAGCGGCGGAACGTGTCACGCATCAGCGTCCCGCCCACTACCGCCTCGTGCAGCTCCCGCAGATCCCGCAGCGTGAACGGCTCATCTAACAGCTCGCCGGGATCTGGGTCCTCCGCATAGGCAGCCCGCAGCCATTCCACAGCCTTCGCGACAATATCCGCGTGACCGTACGGCAGTCCCGCGATCAGGTCCGGCTCCCCCGCCACTGAAGCCAGCCGGACGCCGTCGGACTTCAACGCTTCGTCCAAAGCCGCCAGCGGCACCACGTCAACGTGCGCCACTGACAGCACCCAGCCGCGGTCATCGCGCCCGGGCTCGTCGAAGACGTGCAGCTGGCGCGGCACCCGCCCGGAGATGCCCGCCTTCTCGCGCAGACAGCGCAGCACCGCATCCGCGAGGGCCTCGCGTTCCCGCAGGAACGTTCCCGGCAGCGCCCACTTTCCGTGCTGATGATCCTCCTCGCGCCGCACCAGCAGCACGCACACCCTGCCCTCGGAAACGGTCACCACCGCCGTATCCACTGCCACCGAGGGGCGCGGGTAGTCGAGCAGGGACTGGCCAATGCTGTTCTTGGAATCCTTCACACGATTATTTAACGCAGTCTTGCGCTAAAGATGCAAGCCGTCCATACTGAAACCAATTAGCGCAGAAATGCTTTAAATCAACTGGAGGTCCATCATGATGGTTCCACAGCTCCACGTCGGCGCCGGCAGCAGGCTCGGCCCCCTGAGCATCTTCCCCGTCTGGACCTCCTGCTCCGGCAACCTGGGCATCAGCACCGGGACCCACGCCGACGTCGCCGTGACCGAACTCGCCAGCGGCGCCCAAGTCGCCCGGCTCACCGTCACCAACAACGGCCCGCACCCCGCCTTGCTGCTGGAAGGCGAGCTGCTCGAAGGCGGACAGCAGCACCGGACCTGCGCCCGCGACGTCGTCCTGGGTCCGGGCGAAACCCGCGACATCGACACCTTCTGCGTCGAAGCCGGCCGCTGGGAAGCCGGGGAAACCAGCCACCGCCGGCAGGCACGGCGCGCCCCGCTGAACGTCTGGTCCGAGCTGGCCAACGGTTCGAACGATCTGCGCGGGACCAACCGGCAGGGCCGCATCTGGGACCGCGTCGGCCGCTTCGACGCCGCCCGCGGCGCCTCGGTGACCAGTTCACTGCTCGACCACATGGACCGGTTCAAGGACAACGCGCACAACCGCTTCGACGCCGCGGACGCACCGGCCGCCCTAGAAGGCCAGCGCGGCGTCGTGATCGGCCTGGGACAGCAGCCGCTGCTCCTGGAGGTCTTCGGCACCCACACGCTGTTCCGCCGGCACTACCGGCAGCTGATCGATTCCGCGCTGCTGGACCTGGAACTCCTCTCGCCCCAGGCACTGGCGTCCGGCCCCATGCCGGGCCAGCGGGCCCGCGACTTCGCCGCCCACGTCCAGGCGATGGACTTCGGAACGTTCGACGGCGGCGCCGTGGCCGTCGAGGTCCGGAACCATGGCGCCCTCCGGAGCCGCAACGTTTCCCGCGCCGGCGGAACTGTTTCCGCCGCCGGCATCGCCGTCGAGCTTCCCAAGCGCCGCCCCCAGC
>NZ_CAKKMM010001183.1:0-1606 GCF_918698205.1 Microbacterium sp. Bi128
CGACGTCGCGGGGGGCCAGTTCGGCGTCGGGGTGGTAGTCGGGCATGAAGCGGTATCCCACGGCATCCAGCAGCACCGCGCCCTCGCCGCGGACCGCTTCGGAGATGAGCAGGGCCGGCGGGCCGCCTGGAATCTCCCCGGCGGCAAGGGTGGTGGGGTGGAACTGGAAGAACTCGAGGTCCCGCACCGCGGCGCCGGCACGCCAGGCCAGGGCCAGTCCGTCGGCGGTGGCGACGGCGGGGTTGCTGGTGCGGGCAAAGAGCCGGCCCGCACCGCCGGTGGTGAGCAGGACGGCGTCGGCGGCCAGCTCCTGGGGCCGTCCGCCGGCCAGGTAGGCCACGCCGGTGACCCGGGCCGGCGTCGGGGGTGTGCTGCCGGGCTGTGACGGAGTTTCCGGGCGGACACCAGGTTCGGTCAGGAGCCCGGTGACGAACGCGCTGGTCTCCACCCGGAGCCGGCCGTGGCCGGCGCGGTCCAGGACGGCGCGTTCGAGGACGGCGGCGACGAGCCCGCGGGCGATGCAGGCGCCCGTCGCGTCCCCGCCGGCGTGCAGGATGCGCGGGGCCGAGTGTGCCGCTTCCAGGCCCAGGGCCTGTCCGCCGTCGGGAGCTGCGTCGAAGTGCACGCCGTAGCGGCCCAGGCCGGCGATGTCCCGGACAGCCTCCGTGCACAGGATCCGGACTGCCTCGGGGTCGTTGAGCCCGGCACCGGCGGCGAGCGTGTCCGCGATGTGCGCTGCCACGGAGTCCCCGGGGGCAGCATCCTCCGGGGCCAGCACGGCCGAGATGCCGCCCTGGGCGTAGAAGGTGTTGCTTTGCTCCAGCGTCCCCTTGCTCAGGAGGACCACTTCGATGTCACGGCCGCCGGTGGCGGCGTCGTCGGTGGCGAGCAGCGCGGCGTAGAGCCCAGCAATCCCGCTGCCGACGATCACGAGCCGCCTGGTCACGGCCGCGCCGCCAGCATGCGTTCCAGGGCCACCCTGGCCGGGGCGGCCACGTCCTCGTCCACGGTGATGCGGTTCAGCACCTCGCCGCGGACGAGCGCTTCCAGGACCCAGGCGAGGTAGCCGGGGTGGATGCGGTACATCGTGGAGCAGGGGCAGATCACCGGGTCGAGGCAGAAGATGGTGTGCTGCGGGTATTCCGCAGCGAGCCGGTTCACCATGTTGATCTCGGTGCCGATCGCAAACGTGCTGGGTTCCGTGGCCGCGGCGATGGCCTTCTTGATGAAGTCGGTGGACCCGGCGGAATCGGCGGCATCCACCACCTCCATGGGGCATTCCGGGTGCACGATCACCTGCACGCCGGGGAACTCGGCGCGGGCCTTTTCGATCTGGCCCACGTTGAAGCGCTTGTGGACCGAACAGAAGCCGTGCCAGAGGATTACCCGGGAATCGAGCAGGGCCTGCTCGTCGTTGCCGCCGAGGTCCTTGCGCGGGTTCCACATCGGCATCTGCTCCAGCGGCACCCCCATGGCCTTCGCGGTGTTGCGGCCCAGGTGCTGGTCGGGGAAGAACAGCACGCGCTGGCCGCGTTCAAACGCCCATTCCAGCACGGTCGCGGCGTTCGAGGAGGTGCAGACGATCCCGCCGCGCTCGCCGCAGAAG
>NZ_CAKKMM010001184.1:0-1603 GCF_918698205.1 Microbacterium sp. Bi128
TCCGTGAGCCCAGTCTTCCGGAGCACCATCCTGCAGGCCTCCACCCCCGACCATCTGCGCGGGCGTCTGCAGGGCGTCTTTGTGGTGGTGGTCGCCGGCGGACCCCGGATCGGGGACATGCTGGCCGGCGGCGCGACTAAACTTTTGAACGAGGGGTGGGTCCTGCTGCTCGGCGGCGTGCTGTGCATTGCTGTGGCCTGGATATTGGCCCGCCAGCAGGTCGGATTCCTGCGGTACGACGCGCGGAACCCGGTGCCGTAGCGGTTCGTTTTCCTTGGTAGGTCAGTGAATTACAGGGCATCAGCTTGCAGTACACGTATCAGGAGGACCAGTGCACAAGCATCACAACGGACTGAAGACCGCGGCGCTGTTCGGAGTGCTGTGGGCGGTCCTGCTGGGCCTGGGGGCGTTCATCGCCGCGGGGACCCGCAGTGCGGCGCCGATCTGGATCATGGCCCTGATCGGGGTCGGCACCACGGCCTACGGGTACTGGAACAGCGACAAGCTCGCCATCCGTGCCATGCAGGCCTATCCCGTCACGGAGGCCGAGGCGCCCCAGCTGTACCAGATCGTCCGGGAGCTGTCCGGCCGGGCCAACCAGCCGATGCCGCGCATCTACGTCTCGCCCACCATGGCGCCAAATGCCTTCGCCACCGGCCGGAACCCGCAGAACGCGGCAGTGTGCTGCACCGAGGGCATCATGCGGATGCTGGACGCCCGCGAACTGCGCGGCGTCCTGGGGCATGAACTGATGCACGTCTACAACCGGGACATCCTGACGGCGTCGGTGGCGGCCGCCGTCGCCGGCGTCATCACTTCGGTGGCGCAGATGATGTTGCTGTTCGGCGGCGGGGACCGCCGCAATGCGAACCCGTTCGCCGCGATCGCCATGGCCCTGCTGGCCCCGTTCGCCGCATCCCTGATCCAGATGGCCATCTCCCGTACACGGGAGTACGACGCCGACGAGGACGGCTCGTCGCTGACCGGAGACCCGCTGGCGCTCGCCTCCGCCCTGCGCAAGATCGAGCAGGGCGTGCAGCTGGCGCCGTTGCCGCAGGACCAGCGGCTGGTCAACGCCTCGCACATGATGATCGCCAACCCCCCGCCGATGGCCGAGCGGATCGGCCGGCTGGAGCGGATGGCCGGGAGGCTTAACTGAAGCAGGCTGCGGGTCTGACGACGCGCGAGTAGTTCCGCGACACGCAAAAGGGCTGGCGACACCGTCGCCAGCCCTTTTCCGCGACGCGCAAATTTGCGCCGCGGACGGGCCGCTAGCTGCGGAAGTTAACGAACTGCAGGTCGGCCTCGTCGAAGCCCTTCAGCAGGTTCATGGTCTCCTGGAGATCATCGCGGGACTTCGAGGTCACCCGGAGCTCGTCGCCCTGGATCTGTGACTTGACGGACTTGGGGGCCTCGTCCCGGATCAACTTGTTGATCTTCTTGGCGAGGTCCTGGGCGATGCCCTCCTTGATGGAGGCCTCGAGCCGGAATTCCTTGCCGGAGGCGTAGGGCTCGCCTGTGTCGAGGGACTTCAGCGAAATGCCGCGGCGGATGAGCTTGGACTGCAGCACATCGAGCACCGCGAGCACCCGCTCCTCGGAGT
>NZ_CAKKMM010001185.1:0-1602 GCF_918698205.1 Microbacterium sp. Bi128
GGGGCGGGCAATCGGGGGTGATTAATGGCTGGCATCAATGGCGGCCTATCCCGAACGTTCCGACGCCAGCCACAGGCGCCAGCGACGGACAGCGTTCGTTTTTCGAATCGTTGTCGTGGGCCACTGCTTGACCTCGAACGGTGGATCTTAAGTAGTGTCAGGATAGATGAAGTACGTGCACCGTTCAATGGTCAAGTAAGTACTGCTCGGGTCCGGGTAGTCCGCCCCGTAGGTACCGTGGCAGGATCAGCGCTGGCTGCGGGACCGCCCGCGCGTCAGGCCGGTCGCTTCAGGGTCCGGCCCACGATCGCCTGCGTCAGGGCATCGATCACCTCGGTATTGGCCAGCGGATTGCGGATGAGCGTGAAATCGACGTCGCCCACCGGCGGCAGATCGAAGCGGCGGGTGATGATTTTCAGATCCTCCGGCACCAGGGAGGAAGGCATTACCGCCACACCGATGCCGGCCCGGACGGCGGCCAGTACGCCGCTGATCTGGCGCGTGGTGCAGGTGATCCGCCAGGTGCGCCCGGTGGCCTCCAGAGCGTCGATCGCAAGCTTCCGGCTCAGGCTGGGGGAGGGGTAGGCGATCAGCGGGACAGGATCAGCCGGTTCCAGCGCGGTCTGTTCCAGGCCGACCCAGGCGAAGGCGTCCTGCTGGACCACGGTTCCGTCCTTGGCCCCGGCCACCCATTTCACAAAGACCAGATCCAGTTGCCCGGCGTTCAGGCGCTTGTAGAGCTGGTCGCTTTGCCCGACCGTCAGCTCGAGGTTGATCTGGGGATAGATCTGCCGGAACTCCCGGAGGATGCGTGGCAGCCCGGTGATGGCGAGATCATCGGCCGTGCCGAAGCGCAGGCGGCCGCGCATGGCGGAGCCGGAGAAATAGCGGGCGGCGGAGTCGTGCGCGGCGAGGATGCTGCGGGCGAAGCCGGCCATGGCATCGCCGTTGTCGGTCAGGCGTACATCCCGGGTATCCCGGGCAATCAGCACCCGCTTGGCGGCGGTCTCCAGCTTGCGGACGTGCTGGCTGACGGTGGGTTGGGCCAGGCCGAGGCGCTCGGCGGCCTTGGTGAAACTCAAGGTTTCGGCCACGGCCAGGAACGAGCGGAGCTGGGCGGGTTCGAACATGGCGGTCTCCGGATCGGGTGCCGCATACCCTGCATTGCGTTTTGTAATGCGAGTTATGCGTGGAATAGGCTTCCATAATCTCTTGGGGCCAGCCTAGCGTTAAGTCCATCCCACTCACCCGCTCTTTTGAGGACTTTTCCGTGGCACCCCCTCCGCCGCTAGAGGCGAACGCAGCTTCCCTGCCGGACACCATCACCCAACCACTCGCCGTCGTCAGCCAGCCTCTGCCTTGGCGCCACACTTTCATTTCGCTCAAGGTCCGCAACTTCCGCATCTTCGCGATCGGGCACTTCGTCGCCGTCATCGCGCTCTGGATGCAGCGGATCGCCCAGGACTGGCTGGTGCTCCAGCTCTCCGGTTCCGTCACCGCCGTCGGCATCACCGTGGCCCTGCAGTTCCTGCCGTCCCTGTTCCTCGGCCCGTGGGCCGGCATGATGGCGGACCGCTTCGCGAAGCGGAAGATCCTCATGCT
>NZ_CAKKMM010001186.1:0-1601 GCF_918698205.1 Microbacterium sp. Bi128
GTGCTGGGCATCGTGGTCCTGGTCCGGGCGGTGAAATACAAGGAATCGCGGCTGGTTCTGTACGGCGCGATATCCGGGCTGGTGGTTTCGGCGGTGATGCTGCTGGTGGTCCTGGCCTCGACGCTGTTCTTCAACCAGATCCGCGATTACCAGCAGTGCGTCCGCTACGCACTGACGCAGCAGGCAACCTCGGAATGCCGGACGCAGCTGGAGAAGTCCCTGCCGAGCCAGCTGCCCACGCAGCTGCGCTAACAGCTGCACCGACGCCGCTGCCCTAGCGGCTGCTGACCGTTTCCAGGTCTGCCTCGCGCAGTTTCTGCTGGCGTTCCAGCCATGGTCCGGCCGCGTAGCCGATCACGACGCCGATTCCGACCTCCGCGGCCACGAACAGCGCCGTGCGCAGCGGGTCGGGCCCGATCTCCGTCAGCCGACCGATGCCGGCCGAACCGCGGGCCAGCCAGGCGAGCCCCGCCGCGAGCAGCCCGGCGACGGAGCCGATCACCGCGCCCAGCACCAGGGTGGAGGCGGCGGCGGTAAACCAGCGGGCCCGGATCTTGATGGACAGCCATTCATCGAAGTGGTTTTCGCCTTCGCGCAGGAACCACCAGCCGGCCAGCGCCCCGGCCAGCGCCGGCACCACCAGGGCCACGAAGCCGAAGTCGAGGGAACCGGCCGGCAGGGCGGCAAACACCGGAACGGACGGCAGCGGCCCGACGGCGGTCCCGAGCGGTCCGGCCAGCGACCCGACGCCCAGGGCGAACCCCGCGCCGGAGATCCAGGCCAGGGCAAAGACGACGAGGTTGGGCAGGAAGCCCAGCTGCACGATGGTGAGGACACCGCCGCCCATGGCACCGGCGTCGAGCCCCTCATAAACGGCGACCACAAGGTTCCAGTGGATGAAGAGGTCAACGGCCAGCAGCGCGGCGGACATCGCCAGGCTCGCCATCAGCGCCACCGAGCCTGCCTTGATGGCCGAACCCAGGTAGGACCCGGCCCAACGCGAGTGCTGGCTGGTACGGGACAGCCAGGCCACGGCGTCGACGCCGATCAGCCGGCTCCACGACCCGGCCTCGCGGCGCGCGCCCACCACCATGCCGAGCCCGAACGGGATGAGGGGAATGAACGCGGCGGCCCACAGGCTGATGCCGACGTCGGCCGTGCGGCAGACGAAGCCCGTTGCAATCCCGAATCCGGCATACGCCAGCCAGGAGCCGAGCAGGGCCTGCCAGAGCTGGTCCGTATATGAGGCGCGGGCAAGGCGCCGTCCGGCGCGCCAGGCGAGCAGGAACGGGATGAGGGCCAGGCCCAGCGGGATGAGCGAGAGCGTCCCGGATTCCGGCTGCGCGGCGGACCCGGCACCGGCGGTGTCCAGCAGCAGGGGCACGCCGTGGATCAGCAGCCAGGCCTGGCCGGCCAGGCGCGCCAGGACATCGAATCCGTCATGCTGGAATCCGGCCGTGGCCCAGACCATGACGATCGGGGCCACCACCACGAGGGCGGAAATGACGGCGGCCTGGGCGGACTCGAGGGCACCCTGCAGCCACAGAGGCATGGGAAGGCCACGTTGTCCGGTCTGATCAGCGCGCAGTTTCATCGAGATC
>NZ_CAKKMM010001187.1:0-1599 GCF_918698205.1 Microbacterium sp. Bi128
TGCCGGCACCCAGTTCGCCGGTCAGGACCAGCAGATCGCCGGTTTCCAGCACGGCGCCGAGGGCCGCGGCGAGCGCATGCGTCTGCGCCGCCGTGTGGACCTCAAGGCTCCGTTCCCACGCGGGCGCGCTCACGGCCGCTCTTCGCCGGTGGAGGGCTCTTCGTTCAGGTAGCGGCGCGGCACGCGGGGGCTGATCCTGGTGACGATCTCGTAGTTGTTGGTACCGGCGGCCTTGGCCCAGTCATCTGCCGTGGGTCCGCCGTCGGCGCCGTCGCCAAACAGCACTGCCTCGGCGCCGAGGATGCTCGGGCCTCCGGCCGCCACGTGGCGGGGTCCGAGGTCGATCACCATCTGGTCCATCGCAATGCGACCCACTACCGGATAGTTCACGCCCTCGACCCGGACGGGGCCGCCGGTGGCGATGCGCGGCACGCCGTCGGCGTAGCCCAGCGGGATGAGCCCGAGGGTGCTGACGCCGTCCGTGCGGTAGTTCAGCCCGTAGGAAACGCCCTGCCCGGCGGGCACGTCCTTGCAGTGCGAGACCACCGTGCGGACCGTCATGGCCGGGCGCAGCCCGAGTTCGGCCGGGCTTTGCCCTTCGAAGGGTGACAGCCCGTACAGGCCCAGCCCCACGCGGACCAGGTCAAAGTGGGTGTCCGGCCGGGAGAGGGTGGCCGGGGTGTTGGCGAGGTGTCGGACCTCGGGGTCCACGCCGGCGTCCTGGGCGACGGCGAGGACCTGGCGGAACGCGGCGAGCTGCTCGTCGGTTTCGGGCCGTTCGGGTTCGTCGGCGACGGCCAGGTGGGAGAAGATCCCCACGACCCGGAGCAGGCCCTGGTCCTGGTGTTCCATGGCTTCGCCGACCAGGCTGTCCCAGGAGTCGAGGGTTGCGCCGTTGCGGCCCACCCCGGAGTCGACCTTCAGGTGGACGCGGGCGGGCCGTTCCTGCTCGCGGGCTGCGGCCACGATCCGGTCCAGTTCCCAGCCCGAGCAGCCGATGTCGATTCCTGCGGCCACTGCGGCGGCGAAGTTACTGTCCGGGGTGTGCAGCCAGGCCAGCAGCGGCGCCTCGATCCCGGCGGCGCGCAGGGCGAGGGCCTCGGAGATGTGGGCGACGCCAAGCCAGCTGGCCCCCGCGCCGAGGGCCGCGCGGGCCACCTGGACGGCGCCGTGCCCGTAGGCGTCGGCCTTGACCACGGCCATGACCTGCGCGGGTGAGGCCACCGCTGCGATGCGGCGGACGTTGTGCCGGATGGCGTCGAGATCAATTACGGCTGAGCGCTCCTCAGCGTGGGCCGGCACTGCCGCCGAACCGGGCAGGAGATCGCCTGTTGCTGCTTGGTAAGTCACCTAACGATTCTAGGCGCGGCGCTGCGGGCCGAATAATCGGCCGGGCCCGGCCACCGCTGGACATGCCCATTCCTCCCCGCGGGACATGCCCAATCTTCACGCCCAGGGCCGCGCAGAACGGGTCCATGCCCACGCCCCGGCCCCAGCGGAGGACATGCCCACTGGTGCCACGAATCCGGCCGCACACCCACCCCGGGACATGCCCAATCTTCACACCCAAGGCCGCGCAGAACGGGTCCACGCCCACGC
>NZ_CAKKMM010001188.1:0-1598 GCF_918698205.1 Microbacterium sp. Bi128
ACGGCGGCCTGCGTCCCGTCGGAGACGGCGGCCGCACGGTCTATCGCCGGCGCCCGTTCCCTGGACACTGGTACGGCACCACACCCGGCAAGGGCCAAGGCGCCTGCAGCGCTCAACGCCGCGGTCCTGCGGTTTGCGAACATCGCGTCTCCATCCGGTCGGGACATGTCCGGGCCATGCTTCAGACAAACTTGCCTTCACACATACTTGCCAAACCAGGCGAGCGTGTCGTTCCATGCGGCCGTGGCCTGCTCCTGGTTGTAGCGCGGCCCGGTGTCATTGTGGAATGCGTGGTCCACGCCGGGATAGATGTTGAGCTCGTTCCGGACACCGGTTTTGGCCAGAGCATCCCGGAGCGCCGGCATGGCGCCGGTGATCCGCTGGTCCAGTTCGGCGTAGACGCCGAAGACGGCCGCCTTGATGGCCGGGACCTTGTCCAGGTCAGGCGCGGGTCCGTAGAACGCCGAGGTCGCCAACAGGCCCGGGATCGCCGTCGCCGACTGCCACGTGATGCCGCCACCGAAGCAGAAGCCGTTCATGGCGATCCGCCCGTGATCAACGAAGTCCTGGGCGTTCAGGTAGTCAAAGCCGGCCGTGAAGTCTGAAACGTGACGCTGCGCCCCGGCCTGGGTCAGTGCTCCCGGGACAGCATCCGGGTCCATGCCAGCGGTACCGCCTTCCCTGCTCAGCAGGTCCAGGGCCAGAGCCGCGTATCCGGCTTTGGCGAAGCGGCGCGCCACATCCTGGATATGCGGTGTCAGCCCGCGGTTCTCGTGGCAGACCAGCACGGCCGGTCCGGCGGCCCCGTGGTCGGGCCGTGCGAGATAGCCACTAATGTCGGTGCCGCCCGATGCGAATTGCACGGTCGCCGTCGTCAGTCCGGCCGCGCCCTCCGGGACCGATAACGGGCTTTTGGCCCCCGGCACCGCGCCCGCGGACGCTGTGCCGGACCCCGGCGCGGACGACGTCGGCGTCGGCATGGGATCGGTACTGCGGGGAACCTCCTCGGGCGTGCAGCCCACCAGGAGCATCGCTGCCGAGGCCGCCGCCATGCTGCCGGTGATGAACGCCACCCGGCGCGTGAACGTATGCTGGCTCATGGCGCCCGAGCGGTAGTCGTCGAAGAATTCCTCAATCAGGTACTTCTCAAACTTGCCAAGCTGGGTCATGGCGGGCCTCCTCAGTGTGCCGATCATCCTCCTCCGAAGTCAGATGTCCGGCAAGGGTCCTGCACAGGCCGGCCCGACGGCGCCACTTCCCAACAACGACGACGACGCCTCGACGCAGCCCCGGCACCAGGCCACAACGGTCAAACGCGCGCGCAGCCTTCTCCCAGCCGCCTGAGGCCAGCCATTTCAGTCCTCGGGTTCCGAGGGCCGGGCAGGCCGGCGCCCCGACAGCGTCTGGACTGCCTCTGCGATGCCCTCATCCCCTCGTTCAATCTCTTGCATGTAGAGTCTTCCGCTCGTAATGAGGCCGTCCTCGATCTCGAAGATCGTCACCCCGCGCATGTCGAAGGGCCGCCCATCAGTCCCGGTGCCGGCCCAGGTCCATTCGCTCCACGTGGTATTACCGTCGTCCACGGAGCGGAGCACTTC
>NZ_CAKKMM010001189.1:0-1598 GCF_918698205.1 Microbacterium sp. Bi128
GAGGCATGGCGGCTCCAGCGCGACTTCTTCTGGACCGAGGACATGGCCGGCCAGGACTGGGAGTCCGTCCACGCCCGCTACCGCCCGGTGGTGGAACGCCTCGGCTCCCATGACGACCTGGTGGACCTGCTGTGGGAGCTGCACGGCGAGCTCGGCACCTCCCACGCCTACGTCCGGCCCGTGGCCGCTGTCGAGAACGGCAGCAGCCCGCAGGGCCGCCTCGGCGCGGACCTGGGGTTCACCGGCGAGGGGTGGGAAATCACCCGCATCCTCGCGGGGGAGTCCTCTGACCCGCTGGCCACTTCGCCGCTGACCCGTCCCGGCGCCGACGCCAAGCCGGGCGACGTCCTGCTGGCGATCGACGGCGTCGAACTGACCCAAACGCGGACCCCGGCAATGCAGCTGGTCGGCGCGGCCGGCCGCGCCGTGGAACTTACCCTGCGCAATGGCGCCGGCCGTGGTGCGGCCGCGGGCGCCCAGCGCCGCGTGGCCGTGGTCCCGGTCAAGGACGAGGAGCGCCTGCGCTACCAGGAATGGGTCTCCGGCAACCGGCGAACTGTCCGGGAAGCCTCGAACGGGACGTTCGGCTACCTGCACATCCCGGACATGATGGCCAACGGCTGGGCACAACTCCACCGCGACCTCGACACCGAAACGGCCCTGGACGGACTGATCGTCGATGTCCGGCGCAACCGCGGCGGCCACACCTCCCAGCTCGTGGCCGAACTCATCGGGCGCAAGGTCACCGGCTGGAGCATGCCGCGCGGGGAAAAGCCGCGGACGTACCCGCACCACGCTCCCCGCGGACCGGTCATCATTCTCACCGATGAGTTCGCGGGCTCCGATGGCGACATCATCACGCAGGTCTCCAAGCTGCGGGGGATCGGGCCCGTCATTGGCACCCGCACCTGGGGCGGAGTCGTCGGGATCGACAACCGCTTCGCGCTGGCCGACGGCACCGGCGTCACCCAGCCGCGCTACGCCACCTGGTTCGCCGGTGGCGTTGGCTGGGGCGTGGAAAACTTCGGCGTCACCCCGGATATCGAGGTGACCTTCCCGCCGCACGCCTACGCCGCCGGAACCGACCCGCAGCTGGAGTACGGCATCGGGGCGCTGAAGGAAATGATCCAGGAACTGCCCACGGACCGTCCGCCGCTGCGCGAGGGTTACCGCCGGGTCCGGCCCGCACCGCTGCCTGCGCGCCGGCAGGCCGGCCAGGCCTAGGCGCTCCCGGGCGCGGCCCGCACAGACGGTCCGCGCAGGACAGATGGCAAGGCCCCCGCCACCCTGGACATCCAGGGCGGCGGGGGCCTTCGTCTTACTGCGGCCGGCCTAGGAGGCCAGGGTGGCGTCCAGGGTGATCTCGATGCCGGTCAGGGCAGCGGAGACGGGGCAGCCGGTCTTGGCTTCCTCGGCCAGCCGCTGGAAATCGTCGGCGGAAATGCCGGGGACACGCGCGGCCAGGGTGAGGTGGCTGCCGGTGATCCCGGTACCGGGCTGGAAGGTCACGTCGGCCTTGGTGTTGATCTCCTCGGCCGTGTGGCCGGCCTGGGCCAGGGCGTTGCTGAAGGCCATCGAGAAGCACGCGGAGTGCGCTG
>NZ_CAKKMM010001190.1:0-1597 GCF_918698205.1 Microbacterium sp. Bi128
CTCATCACCCGCACGATCGCCTGGCTGCGCAGCAGGGCCAGCCCGAGCCGCTGGGGAAGGCGTGCGGCGGCCTCGTAGTAGAACACCGCGAGCTTCGTCATCAGGCCCTTGGGCCCTTCGAGGGCGGGCGCCGCGATGGGATTGACAAGGATCAGCTCGGCCACGGCACCGGGGTTGGCCGCCACGAAATGGCTGGCAATGATCGAACCGAACGAATGCCCCAGCAGGACCGTGTCCGCGCCCAGTCCCAGAGCAGCCATGAAACCGCCCAGGAACTGGCTGTAGCCGGCAACGCTGTGCCCGGTTCCCGCGAAGGCGGCCGAGCTGCCGAAGCCCGGCAGGTCCGGCATGATCAGGCGCATGTCCGTCAGCTGGTCGGCTACCCGGAGCAGGCCGTGGTGGTCGCCGCGGAACCCGTGCACCACCAGGATGGTGCGCGTTTCGGGGGTGACCTCGGCGGGTTCGTAGACCCAGTACGCGATCCGGGCACCGTCAACCTCAACGGACGCGGCCCGGGTGCGGGCGTCGAGTCCGCCGCTGAAGAGGGGCGTGCGTGAGGACCCGGTATCCACTTGTTCCATTGGTTCGAATCCTATGCGACGTTGTCGGGGTGGGAGCCGGTCCGGAAGCCGCGTTCGAGGCCGCCGACCTCCGTCATATCCAGCGGGGAGAGCTCAAAGTCGAAGACCTCGAAGTTTTCACGGATCCGCCCGGACGAGCTGGCCTTGGGGATGGCGATATTGCCCAGCTGCAGGTGCCAACGCAGGATGATCTGCGCCGGCGTGCGGTCGTGTTCGGCCGCCAGGGCCAGGATCACGGGGTCCTTCAGGATCTGGCCGCGGCCCAAAGGACTCCACGCCTCGGTGCGGATACCCAGCAGCTCGTGCTTTTCCCGCAGTTCATCCTGCTGCAGCCAGGGATGAAGTTCGATCTGGTTCACGGCGGGCACCACCTCCGCCGTTTCCAGGAGCCGGTCCAGGTGCTGCGGCTGGAAGTTGGAGACCCCGATTGCGCGAACCTTGCCCTCGCGGTACAGCGTCTCCAGGGCCCGGTACGTTTCCGGGAACAGGCCACGGCGCGCGCACGGCCAATGGATCAGGTAGAGGTCGATGTATTCCAGGCCGAGGTTGGAGATCGAGGTGTCGAACGCACGCATGGTGGCGTCGTAGCCTTGGTCGTCATTCCAGACCTTGGTGGTGATGAAGAGGTCCTCGCGGGAAACGTAGGGTGCGGTTTCCCCCGGCCCGCCGCCGGTGCCCTCAAATCCGGACAGGGCACCGATTCCCTTGCCGACGCCCGTCTCGTTGCCGTACATGGCGGCGGTGTCGAAGTGCCGGTAGCCGGTCTCGACCGCCATGGTCACCAGGCTGGCGGCGTCGGCCGGGGGGACCTTGTACAGCCCGAACCCCAGCCGGTCGATCAGTACGCCGTTGTTCAGGGTCAGCCGGGGGGAGAGTCTCATGACAAAGACTTTACCCACTGGCGCTGGCGAGTGCCGGACCGTCGTTGCCGCCGGCCGCGCCGGTCACGGTGCCCGCAACCGCTCAGCCCAGTCCGTCGAACCGGACGAGCCTGCGGGCGCTGGCCTCGTCCAGGA
>NZ_CAKKMM010001191.1:0-1597 GCF_918698205.1 Microbacterium sp. Bi128
GCGTTGTCGGCCACCGCGGCGGTGTAGTCCGCGGTTCCGGGGCGAGCGATCTCGGTGGGCGTGATGAGCGGCTTCGTGCCGGTGGCCAGGCCGATCTCGCCGTACTGATTGGTCGAGTAGGTGTTGCTGACGGTGTAGTCGCCCTGCGGAGCGACGAGCATGCCCTCGAGCGCCTCGCGCTGCGACGCCGCACGGGGGACGGCGACGGTGGCGGGGGTGACGCTGCCGGTGCCGACCTTGCTCAGACCGCCCGCGGCGACCGAGAGCTGGGTGAGGCCGAAGTACTCCGCGACGGTTCCGGTGACCTGCACGAGGTCGCCGACGGCGACCTGGGACACGGTCGACGGCGAGTAGACGAACAGGCCGTCGGAGGCGGTGTGGGTGGCGAGGTCGACCGCGCCGCCCGTCCCCTCGGTCTGGACGTAGTACCCGGCGAAACCGCCGGTGGGGTACGCCGCCGTGACGACACCGCGCGTGGTGACGCTCTGCCCGATCAGGGGCGAGGAATCACCGGCGCCCTGGATGGTCGCGATCGGGGTGACGGATGCCGCGGGCGTCGACGGTGACGGGCTCGGCGATGCGCTGGGCGACGCAGAGGGGGATGCGGACGGAGAAGCGGACGGCGACGGCGAGGGCGTCGTCGATGCGGAGTTCTGCGGCGTGATCGCGCTGGGCTGAGTGAAGTCGGCACCGTTGTCGTCGGTGTCGGCGAACCCGGTGCGGGCGAGCGAGTTCGGCACGCTGTTCGCGCCGGTCACGGTGGCCACGCTGCCCTCGAACGTGTTCGAGGCGCCGTAGCCGAGGAGGTCGGCGATCGAGGTCTGGTTCGTGACGCTGCCGGTGGGAGCGGTGACCGCGCTCGTGGTCTTGGCGAGGATGAGCGTGCCGGTCGTACCCGACGGCGTGATCTTGCCCGCGAGGTCGAGGTCGGGGGTGGGCAGCGCCGCGCCGGTGGACCCGTTGCCGTTGAGCTGGACGAGGAAGTACGCGTGCGCCTTGATGGTGCCGCTGAGCGCGCCCACGCCGTTGGATGCGCCGGTGCCGGTGGCCGAACGGTACTGCAACGACCAGCTGGACAGGTCGACGTCGACCCCACCCGGGTTGTACAGCTCGACGAACTTCTTCGCGTACGGCGCGTTCGCGCTGCCGCCCTTGAGGTAGGCCTCGTTGATGACGACGCCCGAGCCGCCGGTGTCGGCCTGGGCGGGTGCGATCGCCGCGAGCGGGATGAGCGCCCCGACGATCGCGGCGGCGAGGGCGCTGGACAGCGCCGACATGGACAACGGGCGCGCAGACATGGCGATCTCCTAGATAGGCGTGGGGAATCACGTGCGACCGTAGGGATCGATGGTCACCGGCGGGAGATCGCGAGGTTAGCGGTTCACGAACGAGCCGGTTCACGACGGTGTCTCCGGACGCGGGAGTCGCGTGGCGACGGGCGCGGCGTCGGGTGAACATCTGCGGGTGAAGGACCCGGATCGGGTACTCGGGGGACATAATGATCGCGTGTCCGAGGCGCCCTCACCTTCCGACCGGTTCGCGGCCCCCGAGTCCGTCGCCCGGATGATGGGAGTGGACGTCGCGACGGTGCTGTCGC
>NZ_CAKKMM010001192.1:0-1590 GCF_918698205.1 Microbacterium sp. Bi128
CCCGTTGATTTTGGAAGCACCGGACACCACGCAGATGCGGCGCCGGACCTGGCGGAGCTGGGCCAGGTCTGGGCCGGTGGAGCGCGCGTTGAGCGTGATGCCGTCCGAGGACCCGTCGGCGCGGAAGAACACCGTGGCAACATCGCCCACCACATCGGAGTTCGCCAGGACGTTCAAGTCGTCTTCATCGAGGTAGCCGCCGGCGTAAACGTGGCTGGGGTAGTCGGCGTCGACCGATCCGACACCAAAGATCGCGATGCTCATCCGGGCCTGCAGCTCCAGGATCCGCTGAACACTCCGCTCATTCCACATGGCCCTTTTGGTCGCGGCGTGGTCGAAGAAGGCCGGCACGGGAAACTGTTCCACCCGTGCTCCGTAGGCGCTGCCGAACCGCCTCATGATGTCCGAGGCATAGGTGATGCCGGTGGTCTGCATGTTCCCGGCGCCGTTGAGCTGGACGATCACGCTGTCGTGGGTGATCTTGCGCGTCAGGTGCCGGCTCACGGCGCTCAAGGTGGAGCCCCATGCGACGCCGATGATGGCGTTGGAGTCCACCAGCGGTCCGATCGTCCGGGCGGCCTGCATGGCCACACGGTCCAGTGTTTCCGCCTCATTGAGGGTGTCCACCACCGGAACGACATGGACATCCACCTTGTATTCGGCGCGGATCATGCCCTCGAGTTCGGGCCCGGTGTCCAGCGGGCTGCGGATCTGGATCTGCACGAGACCCGAATCGCGCGCCGCGGACAACAGCCGGGAAACCGTGGACCGGGACGTCCGGAGCTCGCGGGCGATGGCGTCCATGGTCAGGTCCTGCAGGTAATACAGCTGGGCCGCGCGGAGGGCGTCGGACTGGCGTGATTGCATCATGACATTTCCCATCTGCACGTTTGTGCATAGTGCTTGACTCCATTTTCCATTAGTCCAAAGAATAGTGTTGAACGGCGCCGCGCCACGGGCGTGCCGCACAGAATCAAACCCAAGGGAGCAATTTTGGGACAGAAGGACTCAGTCGGCACACCGGCGAACGATCGCGCCTCGGTGCAGAAGCTGCGGACGCGGCGGCACGCGCAGGTTCTGATCATCGGAGGCGGAATCAACGGGGTCGGAACGTTCCGTGACCTGGCGCTGCAGGGCGTGGATGTGGCGCTCGTTGAGCGCGGCGATTACTGCCAGGGTGCCAGCGGCGCCTCTTCCCACATGATCCACGGCGGTATCCGGTACCTCGAAAACGGCGAGTTCCGCCTGGTCCAGGAGTCGGTGACCGAGCGCAACAGGCTTCTGCGGATCGCGCCGCACTACGTCAAGCCGCTGCAGACCATGATCCCGATCTTCAGCACCTTCTCCGGGGTCCTGGCCGCCCCCATGCGCTTCCTGACCCACAAGCAGGGCAAGCACACCGAACGCGGGGCGTTCCTGATCAAGCTCGGCCTGAGCATGTACGACTTCTTCTCCCGCGACGGCGGCACGGTTCCGCGCCACCAGTTCCGCGGACGCAAACGCGCCCTCGCCGAGCTGCCCCGCCTGCACCCCGGGATCAAGTACGCGGCCACGTACTTCGACGCCTCCGTCCACAACCCCGAGCGCCTC
>NZ_CAKKMM010001193.1:0-1588 GCF_918698205.1 Microbacterium sp. Bi128
CGCGAGCCGATCTCGGCACGCCTCGTCGCCGATCTGTACAAGACCGCCGGCGCCGACCGCATTATGAGTGTGGACCTGCACACTTCCCAGATCCAGGGCTTCTTCGATGGCCCCGTGGACCACCTGATGGCCATTCCGCTCCTGGCCGACTACATCCGCACCCGGGTCGGCTCGGACAAGGTCACGGTCGTCTCGCCGGACACCGGCCGCGTCCGCGTGGCCGAGCAGTGGGCCGAGCGCCTCGGCGGCGCGCCGCTGGCGTTCGTGCACAAGAGCCGTGACCTCACCGTGCCCAACCAGGCCGTCTCCAAGACGGTCGTGGGCCAGATTGAAGGCCGCACCTGCGTCCTGATCGACGACATGATCGATACCGGCGGAACCATCTCCGGCGCCGTCCAGGTGCTCAAGAACGCCGGCGCCAAGGATGTCATCATCGCGGCGACCCATGCCGTGTTCTCCGATCCGGCGGCCCGCCGGCTCTCCGAGTCCGGCGCCCGCGAAGTGGTGGTCACCAACACGCTGCCGATCACCGCGGACAAGCGGTTCCCGCAGCTGACCGTGCTCTCCATCGCGCCGCTGATCGCCCGCGCCATCCGTGAAGTGTTCGACGACGGCTCCGTCACCAGCCTGTTCGACGGCCAGGCCTAAGCCGGCCGGCGGAGGGCCCGGTTTCAGAAACCGGTCCCTCCGCTGGTAGCCTTGTACCGAAACCTTGGCGAGGGAGAGCGCCGGCATTCCGTATTGAATTCCTTATTGACGGGAAATTAATCGGAACCCGGACTGCTGGTCTCCGTAATCGACTGGGTCTGAATCTCCTTCTGAAGGGCAGCCGCACGGCAGCCCGGCGTCGAAGGTCGTAAACAGACCTCCGCCCTTGCTGAACACCGTTTAGTCCCACAGCTTGAAATCCCACGAGGAGATATCCATGTCTGAGCAGAAGCTCGCAGCAGAAGTCCGCACCGAATTCGGCAAGGGCTTCGCCCGCCGCGCCCGCATGGCCAACCTGATCCCGGCTGTCATCTACGGCCACGGTGCCGAGCCGATCCACATCACCCTGCCGGCGAAGGCCACCACCCTGGCCGTCCGCACCGCCAACGCCCTGCTGACCCTGGACATCGACGGCGAGCAGCACCTGGCCCTCGTCAAGGACATCCAGCGCAACCCGATCAAGCAGATCATCGAGCACCTCGACCTGCTGACCGTCCGCACCGGCGAGAAGGTCACCGTTGACGTGCCCGTTCACCTCAGCGGAGAGCTGGCCCCGGGCAACGTCCACAACCTGGAAATGACGGTCGTTTCCGTCGAGGCCGAGGCAACCCACCTGCCGACCGCCATCGAGGTCAGCATCGAAGGCCGTAGCGCCGGCGAGCACATCCACGCTTCCGACCTCGTCCTGCCGAAGGGTTCCCCCCTGCTGGCCGACCCCGAAGCGCTCGTCGTCAACATCTCCGAGGCCACCGAAAACGTCGAAGAGGGCGAAGAGGGCGAAGCAGCCGCACCGTCGGCCGAAGCAGCAGCCGAGTAATTCCGTTGAATTTTACGGCGGCCGGGTCCCTCAGGGGCCCGGCCGCCGTCGTCTCTGATGCCG
>NZ_CAKKMM010001194.1:0-1587 GCF_918698205.1 Microbacterium sp. Bi128
CTTCGGACTTCACCATGACGGGGGGCTCGCTGGGGGTGGCGATCACCGCAGGGGCCGTCGACGGCGCTGACGTCGGCGAAGGTGTGGGCGTCGGTGTTGCCGACGCTTCGGCGGTGGCCTCTTCCACCGGCGCCACCGGGACCACGGGTGCAACGAACGGCGGCGTTTCGATGACAGGTGCGGGCGTCACAATCGTGGGAGCGGCTGGCACCACGGGAGTCCCCGTTCCGCCGCCAGTGTTAGCGCCAGGCAGCGTACCGCCGCCAGTGTTAGCGCCAGGCAACGTACCGCCGCCAGTGCTGCCGCCAGGCAACGTACCACCGCCAGTGCTGCCGCCAGGCAACGTACCACCGCCAGTGCCGCCACCCGGCAACGTACCACCGCCAGTGCCGCCGCCAGGCAACGTACCACCGCCAGTGCCGCCACCCGGCAACGTACCGCCGCCCGGCGTCGTCCCCCCAGATTCACTCGGAGTGGGGGTGGGTGTCGGAGAGTCCGTGATCACAGGAGCACCGATGACGGGAGGCGGGTCTTCAGCGTGGGCAGGAACGGCCGTTCCCGCGATGGAGAGGGCCAGGAGCAGTGCTCCCAGCCCGACGCGTGCTGACTTCAGTTTTTGGCTGCGCGACGTCATCGACAGGCCCTCCCCCAGGTGCGAGATTGAATCAAGTTTGTGCGGTCGTGGCCATCACTAACGTCGTTGTCGGCAAAACCCCAGCGGTGCACGGTCCCCCCAGTCTACTTGACGGCAAGACAAGCTGTTCACCTCAGTGCCACCGAGCCATGATATAGGGCAGTCCGGGCCGTGACCATAGCGCCACGCGGACCGGGATAAGCTGGATCAATGCTCCCTTTCAGCCGTCTGGCTTCCGCGCGCCTGTCCTTGACTGTGGCGGCCGCCGCAGCCGGCCTGGCCTTGACCTCGTGTTCCCCGGTTGTCGACGTCACGCCCGCCAAGGATGCCGCGAACGCGGCCTGCGCGCCGATGATGCTGGCCCTGCCGGACGCGATCGGCGATGCCAAGCTGCGGAAGACCAACGCACAGGCCACTGCGGCCTGGGGCGATCCGTCCCAAGTGATTCTGCGCTGCGGCGTCAACGTTCCCGGACCCACGACCGACCGCTGTGTCAGCGTCAACGACGTCGACTGGGTCATCAAGGAAGGCGACCCCGTGTGGACGCTGACCACGTTCGGCCGCGAACCGGCCACGGAGATCCTGATGGACCCGGACAAGATCAGTTCGGCCACCGTGCTGGCGGACCTCTCCGCCGCCGCGCTGAAGATCCCGGCAACCCGGAAATGTGTGGGTCAAGAGGATCTGCAGAACCTCCCCACCAGCAAGTAGGCCCGGGCAGGCCCGTCCGCGCCCGCCCGGTTCCAGCGCAGCGCGGTTCTAGCGCAGGCCGGTCTTGCGGTGCAGGGCCAGGTGGATCAGCTCGTCAATCAGGTCGGCGTAGCCCAGTCCTGAGGCCTTCCACATCTGCGGGTACATGCTCTTGGGCGTAAACCCGGGCATGGTGTTGATCTCGTTGATGATCAGTTCGCCATCAGGGGTGTAGAAGAAGTCAACCCGGCTCAGTCCCTCGC
>NZ_CAKKMM010001195.1:0-1585 GCF_918698205.1 Microbacterium sp. Bi128
CTGCCAAAGTCCGCTGCGTCGTTGGCGACGAAGAAGTTTTCGTCCCCGGCAGCCGGGGAAAGCGGGCGGACTCTGGCGATTCGGCGGGCACTCGTGGCGGTCATGAAAGCATCCTAGGCGGCGGACTCCCGGGGGCCGCGATTAGGCCATCGACTGGCGTAATTCTGGCGCGCAGAAACACCGCCGGTGTTTCACATTTCCAAGCGTTCACGGTATATTCATTACAAGCCTTCCGCCGCGGCATCCCCCAATAGTCGCGGTGGAAGGCTTTTCCAATGCCCGGGTGATTCCAGGGTCCGGGGTCCCCTTTTGAGCGGGCCGGGCCGGGCGATTGTTGCCCGCGCAGGCAGCCTACGCGGCGTACGCAACGGCCCCCCGCAGCCGCCAGCCCCCACCGAGGCCATCCCGGATCAGTTCCATGGTGGTCAGGGCAGATCCGCGGTTGCGGCCGAGCCTCGCCTGGACCTGCCAGACCTCGACATCCACCCGGCTCAGGCCCTTGGGCATCCGGCGCGCGGCCTCCCACCAGCTGACCCGCTCGAACCAACGCACGGGCTCGGCGCCGATCAACCATTCCCTGCCCCCGCGCACTACCGCCAGGGGCCGCCCGTCCGGGCCTGTTTTCACCATCACGTGTTCCATGCCCGTCACAGTAGGGCGGAGCCCTGACATTTTCGGGGCGTGCAGCATCCCCCGCCGGGACGCACAAAACCCCGTCTTTCCGGACCGTGTGGTCCGGAAAGACGGGGTTTTCTGTGGTGGGTCCTACCGGGATCGAACCGATGACATCCACGGTGTAAACGTGGCGCTCTACCAGCTGAGCTAAAGACCCAAACCGCGGTTTCCGCGCCTCAGCGCTTCAACCAACGAACAGCTACTGTACCGGATGTAACCGGCCAAGCGCCAATCGGCCCGGCCGTCGCTACAGGGGCGGCAGCTCGGCGGCGAGCCAGGTCAAGGCCCCGCTGACGCCTGCCTCCAGCTTGATGGTGGCGAGGCCGTCGCCGCGGGTCGGTCCCCTGTTGATGATGACCACGGCTTTGCCCTGCTTCGCCGCGTGGCGGACAAAACGCAGGCCGCTCATCACGGTCAGCGACGAGCCGGCCACCAGGAGCGCCCGGGCGGCGTCGACCATGGCGTACGAGCGCTCCACCCGGTCCTTGGGCACGTTTTCCCCGAAGTACACGAAGTCCGGTTTCAAGGTGCCGCCGCAGGCCGGACAGCGGGCGACGATGAACGATCCAATCAGTCCGGTGTCCTCGACGGCGGCATCGGCGTCCGGTGCCATTTCAACCACCCCGGCCGCCTGCGCCCGTTCCAGGAACCCGGGGTTGAGTTCTTCCAGGACACCGGCCAGCATCCGGCGGCTGAACCGCCGGTGGCAGTCCAGGCACACCACCTGGTCGAACCGGCCGTGCAGGTCCACGACGTTGACGCTGCCGGCGTCCTCGTGGAGCCGGTCCACGTTTTGGGTGATGAGGCCGGTGAGAAGCCCCCGCTGCTCCAGCCGGGCTACAGCGGCATGGCCATCGTTCGGATCCGCCCTGCGCAGATGTGACCAGCCGATGTGGTTGCGGGCCCAGTA
>NZ_CAKKMM010001196.1:0-1582 GCF_918698205.1 Microbacterium sp. Bi128
ATCTGCCGTCGAGCGCGCCACCATCCACATCTGAGTTATCCCGGGGGAACATCCATGCGCCGTTTTGTCGTCACGTCCGCTGTCTTCGCCGTCACTTTGCTAGTCACAGGGTGCTCTGGAGAGACTGCTGTCACCATGCCCGACTTGGTCGGAAAAGGCCTCGATGTCGCAATCAGCGACGTGAAGCGAGCCGGAATCGACGATGAAGTGGAGGTCCTCGGCGGCGGCATGTTCGGAGTTGTCGACAAGTCGAACTGGACTGTGTGCAACCAAGAGCCTCAAAACGGGGCAGCGGTCTCTTCCGCCCCTCGTCTCACCGTAGCCCGAACCTGCGATACCGATAAGACTCCCTCCGAGGAGCCGACGCAGGAGCCCCCCCAGAAACCGGCGCAGAGCACCCCGACCGAGACCGCAGCTGTAGCTTCCGAGCCAGAGCAGACCCTGACGGTAGAGAACAACCCAGACCTTGCAGCGCTCTTGGCCGGGTCAGCTTCAGACAGGGACATGGTTGAAGCATTTGCGGCCAAATACAAGGGTAAGAACATCGAGTTTGACGGAAACATCGCCTACATGAACAATCATGGCAGCTACAAGACTAGATATGACATCCTGATCGCAGCTGGCGACTACAGTAAATCAACAATGACCGGCCCAAACTTCCAATTCAAAGATGTCAATATCGTTAGTGATTTGCACCTAACTGGTGCAAACGTTCCAGAGACTATAGGCGCGGGGCAGAATCTTCACATTACCGCAACGGTCGAAGGCTACAATCGCACTCAGGAGCTCTTCGTCCTGAAACCGGTTTCCACCTTAGTAAGATGAGCCTGAATAACTCAGCGGCCGGAGCCTAAAAACTCCGGCAAAAACCTATCCCTCAAAATTCTTCAGCGGTGAAGAACGAGGATGAAATCGAGTCCGAAGTCATCCGCATTCACCCAGCCACCTAACGAAGGCCCTGACTCTCCGGCCAGGGCCTTCGCTTTGCGCGCACTGCCCCTAGTTGGGCATAGCGTACCCCGCCACGTAACACCACCGCGACGCGTTGCACCTTTAGGGCCGGAGAGTTGGCCACCGGCACTGATCTCGCGCACCTTCGTTTACGAAACGCAACGCGATCCCCGACCCACCCCTTACTGTTGATCCTGCACCTAACGAAACCGTTTACGTAAACCGTTTTACGAAACCGATTACGTAACGCGGGCACAGACAGCAAAGACACCCTCAGGGAGGAGGAACAGTGGTCACCATCCGCGATGTCGCCAAGCACGCCGGCGTCTCCCCGGCCACCGTCTCCCGGGTTGTCAACGGGCTGGTCGGCTACTCGGACGAGACCCGGGAACGGGTCGAAACCGCGGTCAAGAGCCTCAGCTACGAAACGGACTACCTCGCCCGAGGCCTGAAGACCCGGCAGACCTCCGTGATCGGGCTCCTCGCCCCCATGGTCTCGGACGCCCTGGCCTCCCAGGTCATGCAAGGCGTGGAGGAGGAAGCGCAGGAACGCGGCTACGCCGTGATGCTCGGCCGCACCGGCGCCAAATCCGCCTACATCGCCGGCTACCTGCGGACCCTGCGCACATAC
>NZ_CAKKMM010001197.1:0-1579 GCF_918698205.1 Microbacterium sp. Bi128
GTGGTGGACAAATACCGCTACTGGAAGCACGAGGCGATCGTGGCCGACCTGGACTCCAAGCGGCACAACTTCCACATCGCGATCGAGAACTGGCAGCACGACCTCAACATCGGCACCGTGGTCCGGACCGCCAACGCGTTCCTGGCCAAGGAAGTCCACATCATCGGACGACGCCGGTGGAACCGCCGCGGGGCCATGGTCACCGACCGCTACCAGCACGTCCGCCACCACCCCACCGTTGAGGACTTCGTGGCCTGGGCGCAGGGGGAGGGGCTGGCGATCATCGGGATCGACATCTTCCCGGACTCGGTGCCGCTGGAGACCTACGAACTGCCCAAGGACTGCGTCCTGGTCTTTGGCCAGGAAGGCCCGGGCCTGACCCCTGAAGTCCACGAAGCGGCGCTGGACACCCTGTCGATCGAGCAGTTCGGCTCCACCCGTTCCATCAACGCAGCCTCCGCCGCCGCGATCGCGATGCACGCCTGGATCCGCCGCCACGTCTTCGGCCAGCTCCCGGGCTAAAGCCACTCTTAGGCGTCCGTGGCCCGGGGTTCCGTGCCGACAAGCGAGCCGTTGACGTGGATCGCAAACCAGCAGACGCTGTCGGTGCTAGGCGAACGCGCGAGGAGAAGGATGTGGACCGGAACCGAAGAAATCACCGTTGCACGTCGGATGAAGCCGTCCCTTTCGGCAGGGGAGCGGAAACCCGGTGAGCGGGTTTGTGGACAGCGTCCTGAATGTAGACCCGCTGCTGGCCCTGATCATCGTGGGCGTGCTGGTCTTCGCCGAGGACGCCCTCTTCGTCGGCTTCGTTGTCCCCGGGGAGACCGCCGCGGTTCTGGGCGGGGTCGTGGCCGGCCGCGGGGTCCTGCCCTTGTGGTCCGTGATGGTCGTGGTCGTGCTGGCCGCGATCATCGGGGACTCGGCCGGATACGAGGTCGGCAAACACCTGGGACCGAGACTTCTGGGTCTGAAAGTCATGAACAGGCGTCTGGCGAGACTTGAAAAGGCCCAGGATTTCCTGCGCCTCCGAGGCGGTTCGGCGGTGTTCCTGGGCCGGTTTGTGGCATTTTTCCGCGCCGTCATGCCCGCACTGGCCGGCAGCTCACGGATGCCCTACCTGAAGTTTCTGGCCTTCAACGCCGCCGGCGGCCTGGTGTGGGGTGCAGGATTTGTCCTGCTCGGTTACCTGGCCGGGAACTCCTACGAAGCGGCAGCCACATCTGCCGGACGCGGCGTCACCGCGGTGGTCGCGGTAGTCGTCGTGGCAGCCGTCATCACGTTGCGGATCCGGAAAGCCCGCGCCACGCGTAAAGCCAGAGCCACGCGTACCGCCAGCGGCCGGCGCAATGCCGGCGGCGGGGCCGGCGCCGGCCAGTCCTCCGGCAGGCCGGAACCGTGACCGAAGCGCCCGGCCGCGAGTGTTACAGGGGCCACGTGACCGGAGACACGGCCCCGGCGCAGGAATGGCTAGGATGGTTCCTAGCCGACGAGGTTCCCTCCAGGATCACCAGCCCGTAGACGAAATTCACATTAGGAGTCAGCATGCCCATTGCAACCCCAGAGATCTACTCCGAGA
>NZ_CAKKMM010001198.1:0-1579 GCF_918698205.1 Microbacterium sp. Bi128
TAGAACCTCAGCGGCCCGCGGACAGGCGCGTCGACTGGCACCTTCGGCCGGTCATGCCGTACAAATGATGGCTATGACGACGACCACCGAAGCGCCGGCCTTTCACGCGACAGACGAAACCGTGACCGCTCAAACCCATCGTGTGGTCTTCTCGGACCCCGATGCCGTGACGGCGACAGCGGTACGCGACACTGACACTCGGGGCGCCGCCCAGGCCCCGGTCTTCTCGAGCCCCTACTGATCTCCCCGGCCCGCCATGTCAGAGCTCCGGCCGGCGGACCTTCGCGTGCCTTCCCTGAGCATGGCCAAACCCGTGAACCGAGTCCCCGGCCCGGACGTGCTTCCCGGCGGCTCCTGGTATGAGCCCAAGTGGGACGGCTTTCGGGTATCTGCAGTGGTCGCGGAGACGGGCGTGACGCTGTGCCCTGTCAGGGCAAAGACCTGACCCTGTGGTGCCCTGACCTGGCTGCTGCCCTTGCGGAGCAGGTCCCGCCCGGGTGCGTGATCGACGGCGAGGAGCTCATCTGGGCGGGCGATGGCCGTTATGACGGCAGGGAGCCGCGGAGGCGAAAGTCCTCACCGGCCAGAGAGCAGCCATCGACACCACGACCGCTTCCGGGAAGCTGGTCTTCGGGATCTTCGCGGGCCTGGCCGAGTTCGAACGCGAACTCATCTCAGAACGAACCATCACAGGACTGGCCTCCGCGCGGGCCCGCGGCGGCCGCCCCTACAAGATGACCCCATCCAAGCTCCTCCTCGCGATGGCGTCAATGGGCAAACCCGGAACCAAAGTCAGCGAACTCTGCACCGAACTCGGCATCACCCGCCAGACCCTTTACCGGCACGTATCACCGACGGGCGAGGTCCGCCCGGATGGCAAAAGTTGCTGGCGAAGAACTAGGCCGGCAGCGGCCGAACGATACCGATTCATGCACCATCCGGATGGAAAGGACAACACATCTTGGACTCGCGCGTATCCACTGGAATACTATGGGGGTCCGGGCGATGGCTCGGGTCTGCGAACTGGCGGGACCGAGTGGCGGCGTAAGCCTCCCTTCCGAGTCGCCACTGTGGAAGGAAAGTTGTGTCACCTGGTTCTGAAACGATGCGGCACGACGGGGATTCGATCTACGCCCAGCTGCGCTCTGAAATCCTGGCCGGTGCAATTGCTCCGGCCACTCCCTTGCGGGAAGTTACCTTGGGGGAACGCTTCGGCGTCTCCCGCACGCCGGTGCGCGAGGCTCTTCGCCGCCTCCAGCACGACCGTCTTCTGGATCGCGGCGCCCGTGGACTGCAGGTCCATCAGGCAACACCCCAGGAAGTAATCCAGGTCTATGACGTGCGGATTCTTTTGGAACAGGAGGCGGCCGGGCAGGCGGCCCTGTCCCACGACATCACTGACATTATGCAGCTCGAAGGCCTGGTGGAACGTGACCGGGCACTTTCGGAGCCGGATGACAACACCCGGGCGTCGACGAACCTGGAGTTCCACGCTGCCGTCTGGGCGGCTGCGCACAATCCCGTCCTCCAGGATCTCCTGCAGCGGCTGTCCACCCACTTGATCCGCACGCCGCACTCG
>NZ_CAKKMM010001199.1:0-1577 GCF_918698205.1 Microbacterium sp. Bi128
CCTTCGTTGCGGATCTCGCTCTTGGACGCCACCGGGTGGATCGAGGAGGTGGAGTTGTTGATGTAGGAGATCGAGCCGGTGGGCGGCACAGCCTGCAGGTTCTGGTTGTATATGCCGTGCTCCATGACGGAGGCCTTCAGCTCGCGCCAGTCATCCTGGGTGGGGATGTGGATGTTCTTGAACAGCTCGGCGACCTTCTCGGTCTGCGGGACCCATTCCTGCTCGGTGTACTTGTCGAAGAACTCGCCGGAGGCGTACTTGGACTTCTCGAAGCCGCCGAAGGTCTGGCCGGTCTGGATGGCCAGCAGGTTGGAGGCGCGGACCGCGTGGAACACCACCGAGTAGAAGTAGATGTTGGTGAAGTCCAGGCCCTCTTCGGAACCGTAGTGGACCCGCTCGCGGGCCAGGTAGCCGTGCAGGTTCATCTGGCCGAGGCCGATCGCGTGGCTCTGGTCGTTGCCGCGGGCGATCGAGGGCACCGATGTGATGTTGGACATGTCCGAGACGGCCGAGAGCGACCGGATGGCCGTCTCGATGGTCAGGCCGAAGTCCGGCGAGTCCATGGTCTTGGCGATGTTCAGCGAACCCAGGTTGCAGGAGATGTCCTTGCCGGTCTGGTCGTAGGACAGGTCATCGTGGTACGTGGTGGGCTGCGAGACCTGGAGGATCTCGGAGCACAGGTTGGACATGATGATCTTGCCGTCGATCGGGTTTTCCCGGTTCACGGTGTCCTCGAACATGATGTACGGGTAGCCGGATTCGAACTGGATCTCGGCGAGGGTCTGGAAGAACTCGCGCGCCTTGATCTTGGTCTTCTTGATCCGGGAATCGTCCACCATCTCGTAGTACTTCTCGGTGACCGAGACGTCGGAGAACGGCATGCCGTAGACCTTTTCGACGTCGTACGGGGAGAACAGGTACATGTCCTCGTCCCGCTTGGCGAGCTCGAAGGTGATGTCCGGGATGACGACGCCGAGCGAGAGGGTCTTGATGCGGATCTTCTCGTCCGCGTTCTCGCGCTTGGTGTCCAGGAAGCGGTAGATGTCCGGGTGGTGCGCGTGCAGGTACACCGCACCGGCACCCTGGCGGGCACCGAGCTGGTTGGCGTAGGAGAAGCTGTCCTCGAGGAGCTTCATCACGGGGATGACGCCGGAGGACTGGTTCTCGATCTGCTTGATCGGCGCGCCGACCTCGCGGATGTTGGTCAGCGCGAAGGCGACGCCGCCGCCGCGCTTGGAGAGCTGCAGGGCGGAGTTGATGGACCGGCCGATCGACTCCATGTTGTCTTCGATGCGGAGCAGGAAGCAGGAGACCAGCTCGCCGCGCTGGCGCTTGCCGGCGTTCAGGAACGTCGGGGTGGCCGGCTGGAAGCGGCCTTCGATGATCTCGTCCACCATCTGGGTGGCGAGCTTCTCGTCGCCGCGGGCCAGGTGCAGGGCCACCATGCAGACGCGGTCCTCGTAGCGCTCCAGGAAGCGCTTTCCGTCGAACGTCTTCAGCGTGTACGAGGTGTAGAACTTGAACGCGCCGAGGAAGGTCTCGAAGCGGAACTTCTTCTTGTACGCGCGGTTGTAGAG
>NZ_CAKKMM010001200.1:0-1576 GCF_918698205.1 Microbacterium sp. Bi128
GGTCATCGGCCCACCCCGGCGACCAGCGCGGCCAGCCGCCGCGCCAGGCGGACCAGCGCGATGTCGGTGCCGGCGCGCGACACGAGGCATACGCCGACCGGCGCGCCGGCGACGGTCAAGAGCGGCACCGAGACGGCGGGAAGACCCGCCACCGCCGCGGGAGCGGTCATGCGCAGGGTCGCCGCACGGACGGAATCCACGTCGGCGGTGCGCAGCGGAGCAGGCCCGGGGACGGTCGGGAAGATCAGCACGGCGCCGTCGACGAGCTCGGCCAACGCCGCCGCGATCGGCTCCAGCTCGGCGCGCGCCGAGGTCTCCTGCGCGGCGGTGATCTGCGACGCGATGCGGAACCGCTCCGCCACCGCCGGGCCCACGGCCCCGGGGTGCGCGCGCATCCACTCGCCGTTGTTGCGCCAGGCCTCGGCGCCCTGCACCGTGCGGAACGCCGTGAAGGTGGCATCCAGGTCTCCCGTGTGCACGGCACGGAACGGGGGCGGATCCTCGGATGCCGCGAGCGCGGCGAGCATGCGCGAGAACTCGGTGCGGGTGGCGGGGTCGACGCACTCGAGGATCTCCTCGGGCACGAGGAAGCGCCACGGCAGGTCGTCGCCCGACGCGCCGTAGACGTTCTCGGTCGAGGCGGAGCCGTCGTAGCTGAGGCACCAGTCGGCGACGCGCTCGAGCGTCTCGCCGTCGCGGGTGAGCCAGCCGATCGTGTCGAAGGACTGCGCGAGCGGCAGCATCCCCTGCCGGGGCACGAGGTCGTGGGTCGTGCGGAGTCCCCACAGGCCCTGGTACGACGCGGGCACACGGATGGAGCCCGCGGTGTCGGTGGCGAGGCCGATGTCGGCGTGGCCGGCGGCGACGGCCGCGGCCGGTCCGCTCGACGAGCCCCCGGGCAGTGCCCCGACCACCGCGCCGTTCGGCGGAGTGCCGTAGTGCACGTTGTCGCCCGCGATCGAGTAGGCGAACTCGTCGGTGCGGGCGATCCCGCGCAGCGACGCGCCGGCGCGCAGCAGGTCGGCGACGGCGGGGGCGGTGACCTTCTCGGGTCGAGCCTCTTCGAGGAACGTGGGGTTGCCCGCGCCGATGCGGAACCCGGCGATCGCGAGCAGGTCCTTCACGGCGACGGTGAGCCCTTCGAGCGGACCCTCCCACGCGCCCTGCAGGAACGGGTCGCCGACGCTGCGCCAGATCGTGCGGTCGAGCGCCGGGGTGCGCGGGGTCACGTGGGCCGCGGTGATGAGCCACTGCCCGTCGATCCGCTGCCACACCTGCGTCTGCAGCCCCCGGCCGCCGCCGCGGAACGCCGAGACCGAGACGAGCAGGCCGACGTCGTCGCCGAGCGGCCGGTAGTGCACGTCGGCGATCCCGCGCGGAGGGACGCCGCCGCGCAGCGCCCGGAACCCGCTGATCGCGTCGTGCCCGACGAGGAGCCCGCCCGTGTCGCCGCGCAGGGTGTCGGGGCCGGGAGCGAAGAACGCGTCGAGCACGTCGAGGTCGTTCGCGACGATCGCGCGTTCGTACGCGTCGAAGGCCTCGCGCAGGTCGGCCGGGATCGTGGGCACGTCGACAT
>NZ_CAKKMM010001201.1:0-1575 GCF_918698205.1 Microbacterium sp. Bi128
GCCCAGTCCTTGGTCATGGTGGTGGTGACCAGCGTGATGTGGGCCGGGACGACGGCGGCCATGGGATCCCCGAAGGATGCCCGCCAGCGCTGGAGCTCCTCAGCGATGTCCGCCGGGAATCTCAGGATCACACCGATGCTGATGCCTTCGCTGCGCTGTCCGTTCGACGTGGCGGCTTTCGCGGTGACTTTGCTGACGGAGGACATTGACCTAGCGGACTCCCTGGGCGCCGGCATAGGGCAGGAAACCCACCTTGGCGTAGACGTCGCGCAGGGTCACCGAGGCAATCTCCCGGGCCTTGTCCGCGCCGAGGCCCAGCAGCCGGTCCAGCTCCGCGGGATCGTCCAGCAGCTCCTTGGCCCGGTTCCGGATCGGGGTCAGGTGCTCCGTGACCACCTCGGCGAGGTCCGCCTTCAGGTGGCCGTACATCTTTCCCTCATAGGCGGTGACGAGGGCGTCGACGCTTTGCCCGGTGATCGAGGAGTAGATGGTCAGCAGGTTGGACACGCCCGGCTTCGCCTCCCGGTCGAACCGGATCTCGGTCTCCGTGTCGGTCACGGCGGACTTGATCCGCTTGGCCGTGACCTTGGGCTCGTCCAGCAGGTTGATCAGCCCTGCCGGCGACTTGGACATCTTGGCGGTGGGGTGCTGCAGATCGTAGATCTTCGCGGATTCCTTCTGGATGAAGGGCTGCGGCACTGTGAACGTCTCGCCGAAGCGGGAGTTGAACCGCTGGGCCAGGTCACGGCTGAGTTCCACGTGCTGGCGCTGGTCCTCGCCGACGGGGACACCGTGCGGCTGGTACAGCAGGATGTCGGCTGCCTGCAGGATGGGGTAGGTGAACAGCCCGACGCTGGCGTGGTCAGAACCCTGTTTGTGCGCCTTGTCCTTGAACTGGGTCATCCGGGACGCCTCGCCGAAGCCGGTGATGCAGTTCAGGACCCACGCCAGCTGGGCGTGCTCGGGCACCTGGGACTGGACGAAGAGCGTGCACTTGTCGACGTCGACGCCGCCGGCAATGTACTGCGCGGCCGTGACCCGGGTGCGGTGCGCCAGCTCGGCAGGATCCTGCGGAACGGTGATCGCGTGCAGGTCCGGGATGAAGAAGATGGCGTCGTACTCGTCCTGCATCCGGACCCAGTTCACGAGGGCGCCGAGGTAGTTGCCAAGGTGCAGGGAGTCGGCGGAGGGCTGCATGCCGGAGAGGATGCGGTGCCGGGCCGCGGTGGCCGCAGAGGCGTCCTTCGCGGTGGCAGTCTGAGCGTCGGGGGCGGCGCCGTTCTGGGTCACAGTGGTCGCAGTTGAAGTGGTGGTCATTCGTGGAAGCCTTAAGACTAGAGCCGGTAGTCCACTACCAGCGGGGCGTGGTCGGAGAAGCGTGTGTCCCAGGACGCTGCCCGGTCAACAACGGCTGACACTGCGGCAGCAGCGAGAGCGGGCGTGGCCATGTGGTAATCGATGCGCCAGCCGGTGTCGTTGTCGAAGGCCTGGCCCCGTTGCGACCACCAAGTGTAGGGGCCGTCGACGTTACCCGCCAGGCCCCTGTGAACATCCTTCCAGCCGATTTCCTCGCCG
>NZ_CAKKMM010001202.1:0-1575 GCF_918698205.1 Microbacterium sp. Bi128
GCCTGGCTCAGACTCAGTGTGGGGGCGCTCGTCTTCTTGGCCGTTGCCCGACCCCCATTGCGCGCGCTGCGCCGCCCCGACGTCCCCGTGCTACTCGGGCTGGGTGTCGCCACCGGACTGATGACCATCGCGTTTCTCGCCTCCATCGAACGCATCCCGCTCGGCACCGCCGTCGCGATCGAGTTCCTCGGTCCGCTGACTGTCGCCGGGGTGCGCAGCCACAGCGCACGCTCGCTTATCTGGCCAGCCCTGGCGCTGCTGGGCGTCGTCCTTCTGACCGAACCTTGGGCTGGTGAGATCAACCTCGCCGGTATCGGGTTGGCAGGGCTCGCGGCCGTCGGGTGGGCCGTCTACATTGTGCTCACCCAACGGATCGGCGACCGCTTCACGGGCATCGGTGCGCTTTCACTCACCGTTCCCGTCGCAGCTGCCACGGCAGCGGTCGTCGGCATCCCGCAGTCCGCCGGACATCTCAACCTCGGTGTCCTCTCCGTCGCTTTCGGACTGGCCGTCCTGATGCCGGTGCTGCCAATGGCGCTCGAGATGCTCGCCCTGCGCCGGATGACGCCCACGGCGTTCGGTACCCTGATGGCCCTCGAACCCGCCATCGGGGTGCTCCTCGGGCTGCTCGTGCTGCACCAGCAGCCCTCACTCACCCAATTCGGTGGCATCACGCTCGTCGTCCTTGCAGGGGCCGCCGCGCAACGCGGTGGCCGACGGCGACCGCGCTCCCGCGAACACGCCGGCGCCCGCATCGCCCCCGACCTCATCGGCCAAGGGCCAAAGTAAGCGACAGTCCTCCAAATAGGGGGTCCGCCAGACTGTCGCTACGCGGGAATTCCCTGCTGACAGGGCCCGCACCTAAGTCCCCCAGGGAGTGCCTCAGACTTTGCTTCCCTGTTATTCAGACCTAAGGAGTTATAACCATGTTCACCGGCTTGAGTGCCTTCCCCCTGACCCCTCTGGCAGATGATGCTGTTGACGAGTCTGCCTTCGTTCGCCTGATCGAACGGCTCTCGGAGGCGAAGGTTGGCTCCATTACCGCGCTCGGATCCACGGGCTCCTACGCGTATCTGAGCGGCGAGGAACGGAGCCGTGTGGCTCGTCTTGCCGTCGAGCACGCCGGCGCGACACCGGTGTTCATTGGTGTTGGGGCCTTGCGGACCTCACACGTCCTCGCGAACGCTGAAATGGCAGAGCAGGCGGGGGCTTCCGCACTCCTGCTTGCGCCCATGACCTATCAGCCCCTCACCGAAGATGACGTGTTCGAACTCTTCCGGACCGTCACCGCGAACTCGTCGCTGCCCGTGATCGTCTATGACAACCCGGGCACCACCCATTTCACCTTCACGACCGAGCTTTACGGACGCATCGCGGAACTGCCCGGAATCGCCTCCATCAAAATCCCCGGTGTGCCGGCCGATCCGGAGCAGGCACAGGCGCGGGTTCAGGAAATCCGAGCCGCCGTCCCGGCGCACGTGACCATCGGAGTTTCCGGTGACGCAAAGGCCGCCGCCGGACTGGCCGCCGGGTGCGATGCCTGGTACTCCGTCATCGGCGGCACCTTGCCCGCCC
>NZ_CAKKMM010001203.1:0-1574 GCF_918698205.1 Microbacterium sp. Bi128
GTGCCGACTGGCGCTGCCAGCTTCACCACTCTCCCCGGGGCGGGAGCAGCTGTCATCTGCATGCTCGGTTGCGTCTTTTAACGCATCGAAGAATGCCCGCTGGGGGATCCCCTTTCGAACGCAGCAGCGCCCGTTAGGCCGCCGGCTTGCGGGCAATTCGTGGCCGTCGTACTTCGTCGGGCACGATAGGAGCCATGACCGTCGAACTTCGCCCCTGGACGCTCGAGGACGCGCGTGCGCTGTGGGATGCAAACCGGCAGAGCCCGGACCTAAAGACGCAATTTGGCAGTGCGGACCTAGCCACAGTCGACCAGGCGCGTGACTAAGGGAGCCGCTTACGGGTGTATTTGGGGACACCGTGGAACGGATAGCGACCGGCTTGCGGGCGGGCAGGGTTTGCGACGTCGTGGCCCGGGCAGACGGTGCGCCCCGTAAGCCGATTCATTGCCAGGCCCGGTTTAGCAGCGCATTCAGCGACGGAGTTAATATGACCGCGGTCATTCCCTTCTGTCGCTGAGAGTTAGTGATCCTGTTTCCTGATTACGGCCATCGGTGGCCACTTTGGGAGAACAGCACTGCTGAGCGTCCCAGCCAATACACGATGGAACCGGCATTCTTTGGACTGTCAGAGAACCTCACTCACCGGCTTCGCGCTTGGTACGACGTGTGGGATGCCGAAAACTTGTATGAGAGCGGTTGGAGTTCGGCTGAAAACTACATGACTTGGAAAACAGAGGGTGCCAGGATCGCCGAGCAACTGCGTGAAGAGGTCAAAGCCTTTGCTGACGTGGACTACGACGAGTAGAACCCGGGTCGCTAGACGACGCCATAAGCGCCGGGCAAGGGATCCCCTTACGCGGCTAGGAACTTCACCAATCAATGCAGCCCTTAGGCCGATGTCATAAATAACACCATGAGAGCAACGCTCATTTGGTCGCTGGGGGCAGTTGTTTTCTCTCTCTCGTCGGCGTATACATCGCATTGAACTCCAACGGGGTTTGGTACAGCATCGTCTCGGCGGTCATACTTTTGCTCGCCGGCGTTACCTTCGCCGCCAGGGCCACTCTTTCGCTTCGTGCCTCAGATCCAAACAGCTAGATATGCAGCCAGGGCGCCCGCGTAGTCACGTTCTCGGTCCTACTGAACGCGGACTTTTCGGCGGGCGCGTCAACCGCCGGCTCCAGCACGCGTGGTCCACCGTTTCCACAAACTTTCTCCAGAATGTGGTGGGCTTAGCCGGGCAGCTGAATCAGGTCCGGGCCGTCGCGAGCGACTGTGCTAGCCGTCGCTAGGGGCTCACGACCAGCAGGTCGCCGACCGCACAGTCGAGAACATCGCAGATCGCGGACAGCGTGGAAAAGCGGATCGCACGCGCCCGGTCATTTTTCAGCACAGACAGGTTGACGATGCTGATTCCTACCCGCTGGCTGAGCTCGGTCAGGGTCATGCCCCGGGCCGCGAGGAGCTCGTCGAGTCTGCAATGTATCTGTTGCTCTTCATCCGACGCGGGAGCCATCAGATCAGCCCGTCCAGTTCCAGCTGCTGACGCCGGCCCGTCTCGAACATGGCCGCGA
>NZ_CAKKMM010001204.1:0-1573 GCF_918698205.1 Microbacterium sp. Bi128
GCGTCGGATTCCTGCGGCAGCGCCAGGTCATCGTTGGGGCCGATCAGGGATTCCTGGTACTTGGCGAACAGGGTGGGGAACTCGGGGACTTCCCGGCCCATTTCCTTGATGTGGTTGCGGTAGTTGTGGCCCACGCAGATGATCTTGCCGGGGGAGGGCACGACGGCGTCCAGGTCGGCGCCCTCGAGAGGGTGCGTGGCGCCGGCCGCCGCCTTAGCGGTTGCTTCCCAGTCCTGGGTGCGGAGCAGTTCTCCGACGTCGGCAAAGCCGTCGATCTCGGTCAGGGTGTCGCCGTCCTGGCGGACAGCCTTATTAGCTGTTTTGTCTCCAACAGAGGTGCGGAGGGTGAGAAGTCTCATTACTTGTTGCGTCCTTCGATGTAGGTGCGGTTGAAGTTCAGCCGTTCAAAAATGGGGGCGTCACTGAAGCGGAACAGATCAAACTGGGTTCCGGCCTGCAGCGACCATTTCTGCCAGGACGGGACCACGAAGAGGTCGCCCTTGGCCAGGGTCCGGGTTTCGCCGTTGAGGACCACCGAGCCGGAGCCTTCAAAAACCTGCCAGACGCTGGAGCCCACCTCGCGGACCGCTTCGGTGCTGGCCCCGGCGCGGAGCCGGTGGAATTCGGCGCGGATGGTCGGCATCACGTCCCCACCGGTGGTGGGGTTGGTGTAGCGGACGGCGGCGTGGCCCTGGGACACAGTGGCCGGATGGCCCTCGTCCTCGAGCAGCAGCTGCTCGGACAGGGCACGGTCCGTGTGTTCCCAGCGGTAGGCCGCGATGGGGGAGCTCGTGGTGTCATCCAGGCCCGACAGCGGGCGCAAGCCCGGGTGCGCCCAGAGCCGCTCGGAGCGGGAGATGTCCGGGGTGGCCTCGTCGGTGACGCGCTCGGTGCCGAATTCGAAGAAGCCGGCGTCAGCGTAGTGCACGAACGGGATGTCCAGGCCGTCGATCCAGGCCATCGGCTCATCGGTGTCGTTGTGGTGCCCGTGGAAGTTCCAGCCCGGGGTCAGCAGGAAGTCGCCGCGGGACATCCGCACCGGGTCCCCGTTCACCACAGTCCAGACCCCTTCGCCCTCGACGACGAAGCGGAAGGCGTTTTGCGAGTGACGGTGTTCGGGCGCCGTTTCGCGGGCGCCGAGGTACTGGATGGCTGCCCACAGCGTGGGTGTGGCGTACGGCGTCCCGGCCAGGCCGGGATTGGCCAGGGCGATGGCCCGGCGTTCCCCGCCCCGGCCCACCGGGACCAGATCGCCGGCACGGGCAGCCAGCGGGTACAGGTCGCTCCACCGCCAGACGTGGGGGACCGCCTTGGGGGTCGGGACCATCGGCATGAGGTCTGCGATCTCGGTCCACAGCGGGATCAGGTTTTCGCGGTCAAAATCCCGGTACAGCTCTTTGAGCTGGGCCGCTTCTTCGGGCGTCGGCTCCGGAGCAGTGTGCCCCGCGGCCACTGATTCGTGAGTCGTGTTCTCGGCGCTGATGGACACGTGGGCCTCCTCGGTAGGTCAGAACAGTTCGTTGGCGTAGTTCGATTCTACGGATGCCGGTGTGTGACCCCCAACATATTCTGC
>NZ_CAKKMM010001205.1:0-1569 GCF_918698205.1 Microbacterium sp. Bi128
CCGAGGACGTCCGCCGCGCCGTGGACCGCTGGGCCCCGCGCGCCCTGGACCAGGCCTACTCGGACGCGCTGTGGGACGAGCTCGTCAAGCGGGCCGCGATCCTGTACCGCGGCGTGGATCTGGGCATCGTGCTGGTGAGCCCCTCGGGTCCGCGGCATGTCGCCAAACGCGCCCCCGTGTCCGTGGCCATCGTCGGCGAACCGGGCGAGCTGCTCATGCACGCCCACGGCCGGACCCGCCACGCCCTCGTGACCTTCGAAGGCCAGCCGGACGCCGTCGCGCTCCTGCAGTCCGCCGAAGTCGGCCTCTAATCCCCACCCGCTTAATCCCCGCCCGCTCCCTAAAAAATAAAGCAACGCGGGGTCACTTACGGCCCATAATCCCGTCCGGGATGGGCGGTAAGTGACCCCGCGTTGCTTTAAGCGGTGGGGACTAGCGGACTTCGAAGCCTGCGTCGCGGATCGCGGCCTTGACCTGCGCGATCATGTCCAGCGGGCCGAAGTGGAAGACCGAGGCCGCCAGGACGGCGTCGGCGCCCGCTGCCACGGCCGGCGGGAAGTGCTCCGGCTTGCCGGCGCCGCCGGAGGCGATGAGCGGGACCTTGACCCCCGCCCGCGCCAGGCGGATGAGTTCCAGATCGAAGCCGTCCTTGGTGCCGTCGGCGTCGATCGAGTTGAGCAGGATTTCACCCACTCCGCGGTCGGCCGCTTCGCGCGCCCAGGCGATCGCGTCGATTCCGGTCCCCTGCCGTCCGCCGTGCGTAGTGACCTCGAAGCCTGACGGCGTAGGCTGCGAGCCCGGACGGGTCCGGCGCGCATCGAGGGAAAGCACCAGGACCTGGGAGCCGAAGTGCCGGGTGATCTCGTCGATCACGTCGGGCCGGGCCACGGCTGCGGTGTTGATGGCCGCCTTGTCCGCGCCGAAGCGCAGGAGTTTGTCCACCTCGGCCACGCCACGGACGCCGCCGCCGACCGTCAGCGGAATGAAGACTTCCTCGGCGGTGCGGCGGACGACGTCGAACGTGGTCTCCCGGTTGCCGGAGGACGCCGTGACGTCAAGGAAGGTCAGCTCGTCGGCGCCGCTGTTGTCGTAGCGGTGCGCCAGTTCCACCGGGTCACCGGCGTCGCGGAGGCCCTCAAAGTTGATGCCCTTGACCACGCGGCCGGCATCGACGTCGAGGCACGGGATGACGCGCACGGCAACAGTCATGACTTCTCCTGATACTTGCAGGCGGGTAATTGCTGCAGGGTGGGTGCTGAAGGTGTTCCTGGCGGGACCCGGCGGGGCGGGGCGGCTAGATGCGGCAGGCGTGGATGCTGCTGACCAGGATGGCGCGGGCGCCGAGGTCGTAGAGTTCGTCCATGATCCGGTTGGTTTCCCGCTTGGGCACCATCGAGCGGACGGCCACCCAGTCCGAATCGCGCAGCGGCGACACGGTGGGCGACTCCAGGCCGGGGGTGAGCCCGGCGGCCTGCTCGACGAGTTCCTTGCGGATGTCGTAGTCCATCAGCACGTACTGCCGGGCCACGAGGACGCCCTGGAGCCGGCGGATCAGGACCTCCGTGGCAG
>NZ_CAKKMM010001206.1:0-1568 GCF_918698205.1 Microbacterium sp. Bi128
CCGGCTTGGGCGACCGGAGGGCACGGGCCACCGGCAGGTTGGGCAGCGGCTGCTCAAGGTCCACGACGTCGACGGCGTTGGCCACGAGGCGGAAGCGGTCGCGCATGTCGGACAGCGCCACCACGACGCCGGGGCCGGCATCGGTGTCGAAGACCAGGCGGACGGGATCTTCCTTGCCGCCGATGCCCAGCGGGTGGATTTCCACGCGCGGCTTAGCGGCAGTCAGGGACGGGCAGACCTCCAGCATGTGCGCGCCCAGGATTTTCTCCTGGCCCGGGACGAGGTGGTAGGTGTAGTCCTCCATGAGCGAGGCGCCGCCGGGGAGCCCGGCGCCCATGACTTTGGCTGCCCGGACCAGGATGGCAGTCTTCCAGTCGCCCTCGGCGCCGAAGCCGTAACCGTCGGCCATGAGGCGCTGCACGGCCATGCCCGGCAGCTGGCGCAGTGCGCCGAGGTCTTCGAAGGACGTGGTGAAGGCGGCCGAGCCGTTGGTCTCCAGGAAGCTGCGGAGCCCAAGCTCGATCCGGGCGCTGTAGCGCAGCGACTCGTGGCGTGGGCCGCCGGCACGGAGCTCGGGGGCCACCTCGTAGAGCTGCTCGTATTCGGCGACGAGGGAGTCGACGTCGGACTCTGCCGCGCCGTGCACGGCGTCGGCGAGTTCATTGACGGACCAAGTGTTGACCGAGACGCCGAAGCGCAACTCGGCCTCGGTCTTGTCCCCTTCGGTGACGGCGACATTGCGCATGTTGTCGCCGAAACGGGTCAGCTTGAGGGTCCGGACGGCCGCCCAACCCGCCGAGGCGCGCTGCCAGGATCCGACCTGGCGGGACACCTCGGGGTTGGACACGTGGCCGACGACGGTTTTGCGCGGGATGCCGAGGCGGGACTGGATGTAGCCGAACTCGCGGTCGCCGTGCGCGGCCTGGTTCAGGTTCATGAAGTCGAAGTCGATGTCCGCCCACGGCAGTTCCACGTTGGCCTGGGTGTGCAAGTGCAGGAGCGGCTTCCGGAGCAGGTCCAGGCCCTGGATCCACATCTTGGCCGGGGAGAAGGTGTGCATCCACGCGGTCACGCCGATCACGGCGTCATCCGAGTTGGCATCCAGGGCGGTGCGGCGGATGGCGTCCGAGTCCGTGAGCACGGGCTTCCAGACGATTTTCACCGGGACGTCGGCGGAGGCGTTCAGCGCGTCAGCGATGTCTTGGGACTGGGCGGCGACCTGCTTGAGGACGTCCTCGCCGTAGAGGTGCTGGCTGCCGGTGAGGAACCAGACCTCGAACTGCTCAAGGGACGTGTTGTTGGCGTTGGACATGTTTTCTCCTGCGGATGGTGGGGGGCGACGACGGCTTCGCGGCCTGGCGGCCTGGTTTTGGGCCTGGCGGCCCGGTTTTGGGCCTAGCGGCCCGGTTTTGGGCCTAGCGGCCGTAGACGTTCTGGTAGCGGGCGTAAAGCGAGTCGATCTGGGCCGGGTCGATCGGCAGGGGTTCGCCGAGTTGCCGGGAAATATGGACGGTCCGTGCCACTTCCTTGCACATGACGGCGGCTTTGACCGCCGAGCGGGCATCCTT
>NZ_CAKKMM010001207.1:0-1563 GCF_918698205.1 Microbacterium sp. Bi128
AGTTGAGCCCCGGACTTTCACAGCAGACGCGACAAACCGCCTACGAGCTCTTTACGCCCAATAATTCCGGATAACGCTTGCGCCCTACGTATTACCGCGGCTGCTGGCACGTAGTTAGCCGGCGCTTTTTCTGCAGGTACCGTCACTCTCGCTTCTTCCCTGCTAAAAGAGGTTTACAACCCGAAGGCCGTCATCCCTCACGCGGCGTTGCTGCATCAGGCTTCCGCCCATTGTGCAATATTCCCCACTGCTGCCTCCCGTAGGAGTCTGGGCCGTGTCTCAGTCCCAGTGTGGCCGGTCACCCTCTCAGGCCGGCTACCCGTCGACGCCTTGGTGAGCCATTACCTCACCAACAAGCTGATAGGCCGCGAGCCCATCCCAGACCGAAAAATCTTTCCAACCCCCACCATGCGATGAGAGCTCATATCCAGTATTAGACGCCGTTTCCAGCGCTTATCCCAGAGTCCAGGGCAGGTTGCTCACGTGTTACTCACCCGTTCGCCACTGATCCACCAAGCAAGCTTGGCTTCACCGTTCGACTTGCATGTGTTAAGCACGCCGCCAGCGTTCATCCTGAGCCAGGATCAAACTCTCCGTAAAAGAAAAATGCCCACCCAACCGGAATAAGGTCGGGACAGACGAGTTCAATCTGACCAAACAGGAAGTCAAAACTGACTATCCAGATGCCAACCCCAAAGGGTTGGACTTTGATCCAAAGGAATTTCTCGCAGTCCGAAGACCGACGAGGAATAAATTGGCATTTGACAAGTGCACGCTGTTGAGTTCTCAAGGAACGGACGCACCCACAGAACCAGCCCAAAAGACCGTAACCATGAGGCAACTTCACTACCTTATACGATCCCCAACCCAGTAACCCTCACAGTGGGATCCGTAACGGATCAACCTCGTAAGAAACCAGTCGAAGACCAGAACCAAAACTCTACACCATCCAGTGCAGATCTTGGAAGTCATTCACCACTTGAGAGGACGCGGGGCCTTCCGGCCGCTCCGCTCTCCCCTGTGGGGCGAACAAGTAATAAGTTACGCGGATCCCACCCATCCGTCCAATCCACCCCACACCCCGGGCGTGTCGCACCCCCACAACCCCGGAAACACGCGGAAGTCACGCACGACGACGGGCTTGCACCGCGAGGGCGAGTGCAACGGTCACGACGGCCCACGCGGTGGCGACCTTGGTGAGGACGCCGTAGATGAGATGGGTCGGCGTGAAGTCCGGACCGAATCCCCCGGCGAGGACGATGGCGCTGGCGCTGGACACCAGCAGGGCGAGCGGGAGTGAGAGCCACCACGCCAGGCGGGCGGCATCCGGGATCACTCGGTTCACCGGCTGCGGAGCACGACGCGCAAGCCACATCGCCGCGAAGACGGCGAGGACGACCAGACCGAACAGGCTCGACGCGTGCTGGAGCCACTTCACCCCGGGCACTGGCCCCCACTGCTCATCGAGGACGGGGAACAGTTGCACTCCCGCCCGCCCCTCGTGCGTGAGGACATCCCACGCGATGTGGGTCAGGACACCGAGGGCGAGAGAGGCGACGATCC
>NZ_CAKKMM010001208.1:0-1562 GCF_918698205.1 Microbacterium sp. Bi128
CCGTTAGTCAACTCCTCAAAGAACGTCAGGTCCTAATCTTCACGAGAACATCGAGCATTTCACGAACTACTGGGTCCCGTCCCGCGGCCACATCAAGTCGCCCTGATTCAAAAGGAAAGACCAGGGATTCTCCTGACCAGTCCGTGAGTTGAACTCCTGCTTCTCGCAGGATCACCGCCGCCGGAGCTAACAATGCCGTACTAATGCCACGCTGAAAATGCCCTTGTGTAGCACCCGCGGCCACGTTGACGAGGTCTAGAGACGGAACGCCCTGGTGCCGCAAGTCCTGACACTTAGAAAACAACTTGGCGGCGGCGCGGAAAACGGAACCGGAGTACTCTGCGTCTTCTGGTAGGGCGAAGGTCAAGATGGATGACGACAGATGCTCCTGCCGTAACGCTGGCAAAGGCTGCGGCTCGGAGCCCAGCCGCTCATCTTGAATCCATATACCCTCGCCGTGAGCCGCCATATACTGCCTGCCCCCAAATACGTCGGCGATCACACCAAGGATGGGAAAGCCGCGCCAGAGCAAGGCAAAAGAAACCGAAGCGTGTTCGATGCCGTGAAGTAAATTACTTACGCCGTCTACAGGGTTCATCACCCAGGTGTAATCCGCCGCTGACGATGCCAGAGGCGCCGCCGTGGGTAGCACCGGCGCATAGAAGAAATCCCTCAGCCGGCCCTGCGATCTTCCTTCTATGCCCGATGAAAGCCAGTGAGTGCTTTCTTCTTCGGACATGTGCCGGCGTTGAGTAACGGAGGATGGTCCAGATGCCATAGACCTCAGTTGGTCGGCACAAGAGCCCGCGTAGTCGGCGAGTACGCGCATCAGGCCTGGCAGGTCAGGTGAAGTTTGGCCGGGAGCGATCATCTGACTCCAATGATTGAGGTTGTTGAAGCATTGAAACACGAGATTTCAAGGAACCCACATTCGCGGGATCGACGTGAGCGCTGGATCGAGGAACACCCTCTGAACGAGTCAATTCCTGAATGACCGCCACATGATCGCTGGGTTGTTGATTTTCAGTGGGGGAGAGACAGCCGATGAGCTGTATGAAGGTTTGTATGAACGGCTTAAAACGGACGGTCTTGCTATTTTGCTCGACAGATCGGCTGCGCTTCAGCCGATCTTCGCGGACATCGAGGACGACGATAGCCCAGACGTCCTTTCCCGCCACGTCGCCGATGCAGTCCGCCAAGCCCTGGAAGCAGCCAAACCCACTGAACGCGTGGCCCTCGCAAACAAGCTCCTCAAAGAGCTTCACCACACGGATCGCATCGCCGATGGCCCCACGCAGCTCCAGTCGCTGCACCGTCCGGACACGCTCAAGCGGCGCAACCTGCGCCGTCCCACCACGAAGCTGTGCGACTCCGCCCTGCTCACCAACAGCAAGGACGATCCCAACCTCGCCGCCGAGCTCCGGACCGAGATCGAGTCCGCCAACACCGTGGACCTTCTGTGCGCTTTCGTCCGCTGGACGGGCCTCCGCCTGCTCCATCCGGCGCTGGAGGAGCTCAAGGAGCGCGGCGCGAAACTCCGCGTCATCACCACGACTTACATG
>NZ_CAKKMM010001209.1:0-1560 GCF_918698205.1 Microbacterium sp. Bi128
CTCCCCGGCCGCGGCGGCGATCGTGCCGGCGTCGGCGACGGCGGTGAGGTAGCCGAGCTGGCGCAGCGTGAAGTCGGGGACGGCGAGCATCGTGAGCCCTTACATCGGAAAAGTCGAGGAAGTAGACCGGAAAAAGCCGCTTTTGCCGGTGTATGGCTCGAACGATACTCGAACTGTTCGCCGCCGAACACCGACACGAGGAAGTGCACCGTGAGCCGACCCGCCCCCATCGCCGACTGGGTGACGATCCCCGACCTCTACCGCGACCCCTTCCCCGTCTACGACCGTCTGCGGGCCGAGGGCGGCGTGCACTGGGTGCCGAGCGTCGGGCGCTACCTCATCACGAGCTACGACGCCGTGCACACGACCGAGTTCGACCAGGAGACGTTCTAGGAGAACGAGGGGGGATCGCTGCAGATCCGTTCGATGGGGCAGTCGATGCTGCGCCGGGACGATCCGGAGCACTACCCGGAGCGCAAGGCCTGGCAGCCGGTGCTGCGCCCGGGCGTGGTCAAGCGCACGTGGACGAGCGTGTTCGAGCGCAACGCCGACCGCTACCTCGACGAGATGATCGCCAAGGGTCCGGGCGCCGACATCGTCTGGGACTTCGCCGCCCCGTACGCCGCAGAGAACCTGCGCGAGATCCTCGGCTTTCACAACGTGCACCAGGAGGACCTGCAGCGCTGGTCGCAGACGCTCATCGACGCCACCGGGAACTACGCGGATGATCCCGAGGTGTGGGCGAAGGGCAAGCGGTCGTTCGACGAGGTCGACGCGGCCCTCGACGAGATGCTCGCGTGGCACGCGAAGAACCCCGATCACTCGCTCATCTCGACGCTGCTGCGCATCCCCGACTACGAGATGCCGATCGAGAAGATCCGCGCGAACGTCAAGATGACGATCGGCGGCGGACTCAACGAGCCCCGCGATGCCCTCGGCGTCGCCGCGTGGGCGCTGCTCGAGCACCCGGATCAGCGCCGGGCGGTCGAGGCCGACCCCTCCCTGTGGCCGGCGGTCTTCGACGAGGCCATCCGCTGGATTGCGCCGATCGGCCTGTACTCGCGTCAGGTCACGACCGACACCGTGCTCGCCGGGGTGCAGCTCCCCGCCGGGGCGAAGCTCGGTATCTGCATCCTGTCGGCCAACCGCGACGAGAACATCTGGCCGGATGCCGCGGAGTTCGACATCCGCCGAGAGGTCACGCCTCACCTCGCCTTTAGCAAGGGCGTGCACGTGTGCCTGGGCGCCTGGGTCGCCAAGGCCGAGGTCGCCACCGTCGGTCTGCCGCGGCTGTTCGAGCGCCTGCGGGGCCTCGACCTGCATCCGGAGCGTCCCGCCGTGATCGGCGGCTGGGTCTTCCGCGGGATGCTCGAGCTCCCGGTCACGTGGGACGCGGCGACGGCCGCCGTCCACGCCCCCGAGACCCTCCGCCCCGCGGCGACCGCTCCCCGTGTCGCGATCGTCGGGTCGGGGCCGGCCGGCTGCTTCACCGCGCAAGCCGTGCGCCGCTCCTTCCCCGGGGCCGAGATCGACGTGTTCGACCGCCTGCCCGTGCCGTAC
>NZ_CAKKMM010001210.1:0-1560 GCF_918698205.1 Microbacterium sp. Bi128
TTGCCCGCCGGACTGGGCGGGGCGCTGCCCAGGGACGGCTGGGCGCTGGCCGGGGACCGTGGGGCGCTGGCCGGGTGCGGCGGGCCGCTGGCCCGTTCCCGTGGCTGCGCCGGACACGCCGGGGCGCTGCTGCGGACGCGAGGGGGCGCCTACGCGCGGTGCGGCGGCGGGCTGCCGCACTCCGCTCGGCACGCCGCTGCTCGGCTTGGGATATGAGTCGGAATTACTCACTCGTTACCTCCGGTATTGTCTTCGTCCAGCTCGGCATTGCCTGATGACTCATCTGACTCCGGGGCCGGTACTGATTCTGCCGCTGCGGACTCCTCATGCAGTCCGCCATCTTCAGCCAACGTTACGTCATCGGGCGTGGATGCCCGATTTTCGGTCACGTCTGCGGTATTTTCGCCGGTGTCTTCACCGGCATCTTGACCCTCGGCCGGTTCCTCGACTTCGAGCCCGCGTTCGCTGTTGCGCGCGACGGCGATGATGCGGTCGTTCTTGTCCGGCTTGGCAAAGATCACGCCCATGGTGTCGCGGCCCTTGGCCGGCACGCCGCTGACCGACGAGCGGACCACCTTGCCGCCTTCCATGACCACCAGGACTTCGTCTTCCTCGTTGACAATGAGGGCCCCGACGAGGTGGCCGCGTTCTTCCTGGTACTTGCCCACCTTGATGCCAAGGCCGCCGCGGCCCTGGAGGCGGTATTCCTCCACAGCGGTCCGCTTGGCGAAGCCGCCTTCGGTGACAATGAAGACAAACGAACCGTCCTGCACGACGTCGGCCGCCAGCAGTTCCAGCCAGCTCGCCTGGCCGGCGGCGAAGCGGCGGAGGGTTTCCCCGTGCGCCACCTCGGCGAGCCGCGTGGCCGCCACGAAGACCCGGTCCATGGGCGTGTCCGCCCACACCGAGGACTTGATGAAGTACGCCGCCGCCCCTTCCGGGGCTGCCGCCATGGCCGCAACATCGGCAGCCAGGAGCCGGTCCAGCCGTTCCAGCAGGACCGCGATCATGGCCTCTTTCGTCGGAAAATGGTAGAGCAGGCCGCCCTTGGAGACGCCGGCCCGGCGCGCGACGGCGTCCAGCGTCGCGGCGCGTTCACCGACTTCGATGAGCAGGGATTCGAAGGCATCGAGGACGGCCTCGCGGGCGACGGGTTTCCTGGGCATGCCTCCCATCATGCCTGTCCGCGCGCGCATTTCTTAACTGTACCGTCCAGACGGTACAGTTATCCTTATGAGCATTTCATCGATCACCGTAGCCACCAGCACTCCTGCGGCCACCGGGCCCCGGGCACCGTGGCGTGACTGGGTGGCGCTGGCCCTGCTGATGTTCCCCGTCCTGCTCGTGGCCGTGGACAACACCGCGCTCACGTTCGCCCTGCCGGCCATCGCCAGCAGCCTGACCGCCTCCGGCGTCGAACTGCTCTGGATCGTCGATGCCTATCCCCTGGTCCTGGCCGGGCTCCTGGTCGCGATGGGTTCCCTGGGCGACAGGATCGGCCGGCGCCGGCTGCTGTTCGTGGGCAGCGCGGGCTTTGCCGCGGTGTCGGCCGTGACGGCG
>NZ_CAKKMM010001211.1:0-1559 GCF_918698205.1 Microbacterium sp. Bi128
GGCTTGGTCTGTGAAATCCTGGACCTCCCGCCCTGTTGCCCAGCTCCCCGGCAGCATGCCCGCCCTGAGCCTCTTCGATACCGCCAAGGGCGGAATTGTGACCCTGGAGGCCACGGGTGAGCAGTCCATGTATGTCTGCGGCATCACCCCTTATGACGCCACGCACATGGGCCACGCGGCCAGCTATGTCGCCTTCGACCTCCTCAACCGCGCGTGGCGGGACGGCGGCCAGCACGTCGCCTACGTCCAGAACGTGACCGACGTCGACGATCCCCTCCTGGAGCGCGCCACGGCCACAGGCGTCGACTGGCGCGACCTCGCCGCGAGCCAAATCGAGCTGTTCCAGACCGACATGGAGGCCCTGAACGTCCTCGCCCCGGACCACTACATCGGTGCCGTTGAGGCCGTTCCCCTGATTGTTCCCGCCATCGAGCGCCTGCTGCGCAACGGGCTCGCGTACCGCGTCCCCGGCGCCGGCGGCGAGCCCGACGGCGACGTCTACTACGACGTCGAAGCCGCCGGGAAGCACTCGACGGACGACGTCGACGCCTGGACCCTGGGATCCATTTCCGGACTCTCCGACGCCGAAATGCTGGAACTCTTCGCCGAACGCGGCGGCGACCCTGGCCGGGCCGGGAAGCGCCAGGCGCTGGATCCGCTGCTCTGGCGGGTTGCCCGCGAGGGCGAGCCCAGCTGGCCCGGTGGCGAACTGGGGGAGGGCCGGCCCGGCTGGCACGTCGAATGCACCGTGATCGCCCAGGAGTACCTGCCCAAGCCGTTTACCGTCCAGGGCGGCGGCTCGGACCTTATTTTCCCGCACCACGAAATGGGCGCCGGCCACGCGTACTCGCTGGCGGGCGTGCCGCTGGCCCGCCACTTCGCGCACGCGGGCATGGTGGGCCTCGACGGGGAGAAGATGAGCAAGTCCAAGGGCAATCTTGTCCTGGTTTCCAGGCTCCGGGCTGACGGGGAAGAACCTGCCGCGATCCGCCTCGCGATCCTGGCCCACCACTACCGCACGGACTGGTCCTGGACCGCCGCCGGATTCGCCGAGGCCAAAGACCGGCTCCGCACCTGGCGCGAGGCCCTCGCCGTGGCGCCGGAAAGCTCCGCCGCGGCCCTGCTTGGCAGGCTGCGGACCGAACTGGCCAACGACCTGAACGCGCCCGGCGCACTCGCCGCCGTCGACGCCTGGGCCAAGGCCGCCCTGGCAGCCCCGGGGGAGGCCTCGGCCACGGACGCCGCGCTGGTGAGCGACGCCGTCAACGCCCTGCTCGGCGTCGAACTCTAACCGGTTTTCGGTCGGCCCGGAGGAATATCCCAAAACCCAGCGGCCGTCTCCACGGTGGCTGCGTCGGCCGGTCAGGACGAAGCGGCTTCGATGATCTTCTCGTCGCCCTCGTTCACGGCTTTGACGACGGCGTCGTAGTCACCACTGTCGACAGCCTTGCTGACCTTCTTGGTGGCCTTGCTGATCGCCTTGTCGACGCGGTCGAGGTAGAGGTCATCGACGATGGCAACGATCGCCGAGGAGCCCGGCGGCAGAAACTCCTCCGCGT
>NZ_CAKKMM010001212.1:0-1559 GCF_918698205.1 Microbacterium sp. Bi128
GCTGGCGCACCTGGGAGCGGGATCAGGCGGTCGTGACGGTGTCCCGTTGACGCACCTGGTCCGCCGCCCGGGGACCACCGAGCAGTTCCGTCGGAGTCTTGGAGGTCTCGCGCAGCCCGATCACCGCGACCGCGGCAATGCCTGCGGCAACCGCGCCAAAGATTGCCACCGGAAGCCAGCCCGACGGGCCCGGCTTGAGGAGAATCGCCGCGACCATTGGGGCGAATCCGGCGAGGAGGTTGCCGAGCTGGTTGCTGACGGCCATGCCGGTGAACCGGACGGGTGCCGGGAATTGCTCGGCGAAGAACGATGTCCACACGCCGTTGTAGCAGCTGAAGAACAGCGTCATGTTGAGGAACGCGAAAATCGCGATCAGCACGATATCCGTCGTCGAGATCGCCCAAAGGTATCCGAAGATCGTAAGCGAACAGCCGGCAGAGGCGATCAGCATCGTCTTCTTGCGGCCGATGACGTCGGAGAGGTAGCCGGCCGCCGGGATGCCGACAATCGACAGCGCAATTGCGCCGGAGATGACCGCGAGCATCGCGCTCCGGTCCACCCCGACTGAGGTTGCGTACGAAAGGCTGAACACGGCGAACAGGGTCTGCATCGCTGCCATCAGTGATGCCCCGGCGACGCGGATGACCTTCCGCCAGTGGTACTTGAACACGTCGTTCAGCGGCAGCCTGCGAACTGCGCTTTCTTCCTTCGCCTCGGCGAACACCGGCGTTTCGTCGAGGTGGCTCCGCACGTAGTAAGTAATGACGACGACGACGGCGCTGAGCCAGAAGGGAATCCTCCAGCCCCAGCTGTAGAGTTCCCCGGCGGGCAGGAGCGCCACCGGCAGGAACACGATGGTGGCCAGCGAGCAGCCGACTGCGTAGCCGACCATAACGAAACTGGTGAAGAATCCACGGCGCCCGACGGGGGAGTGCTCGACGGTCAATGTCGAGGCTCCCGCCGACTCGGCCCCCGCGGAGAAGCCTTGCACGACGCGCAGGACCACCAGCAGTGCCGGGGCCAACAGGCCCACCTGGTCGTACGTCGGAAGACAGCCGATGGCGAAGGAAGCGATGCCCATCATGACGACCGTGGCCAGCATGACGCGTTTGCGGCCGATTCGATCGCCGAAGTGTCCCATCACCACCGCACCGACGGGCCGTGCCACGTAGCCCACTGCGAAGGTGGCGAACGATGCGATCAGCGCAACGGTGGGATCGCCGGATGGAAAGAACAGCACGTTGAAAACGAGGGCGGCCGCGGCGCCGTACACGAAAAAGTCGTAGTACTCCAGGGCGCTGCCGAGCAGCGCAGCTGTGGCCGCCCGCCGCGGTGTCATCGCGGGCCGCGAAGTCATTGGGTGTGTCATTTGTTTCTCCTTTGAAACAGGACTGTGGGTCTGAAGCAGGACTGTGGGTCGGCGCAACGCTGTCTCCGGTCTTCGCAAGCGACGGTGATGATGCGACAAGAAATGGGACGAGATTAGTGCGCAGCGCCTGGCGGCGTTGCGTCCGTGTGCCTGCTTCCACCGTAGGGGTGTGCGCTGCGTCACAGGTGTT
>NZ_CAKKMM010001213.1:0-1556 GCF_918698205.1 Microbacterium sp. Bi128
CTCCAAAAGAACGAGGACATTGTGTACGAAGGCGCAGTTCAAGAGCTGATCGACGAGCTCGGACGCCTTCCCGGAGTGGGGCCGAAGTCAGCCCAGCGGCTGGCCTTCCACATCCTCGAGGCTGATCCCCAGGACATGAAGCGGCTTGTCGATGCCATCACCACCGTGAAGGAACGGGTCAAGTTCTGCACGGTTTGCGGGAACGTGACCGAGCAGGAACTGTGCAACATCTGCCGCGACCCGCGCCGGGATCCCACGGTGATCTGCGTCGTCGAAGAATCCAAGGACGTCCTGGCGGTGGAGCGCACGCGGTCCTTCCGCGGCAGGTACCACGTCCTGGGCGGCGCGATTAATCCGATCGCCGGGATCGGTCCGGAACAGCTCCGGATCCGTGAGCTGCTGACCCGGCTCAACGACGGTGCCATTCAGGAAATCATCATCGCCACCGACCCCAACCTCGAGGGCGAGGCCACGGCGACGTATCTGGCCCGGATGCTCAAGTCGATTGGCATCGCCGTCACCCGGCTGGCGTCCGGCCTGCCCGTGGGCGGGGACCTGGAATACGCCGACGAAGTCACGCTCGGCAGGGCCTTCGAGGGCCGCCGCAACGCCCTGAGCTGAGCTGACGGATTCGTGGCAACCACCGGCAGCGGCACCCCGGCGCCGCTCCTCACCGGGCGGTTGCTGTTGCGTCCGTTGACAGCGGACGACGCCGGCGCCCTGCTCCGGTTCCGGGCCCATCCGGCGGCCACGCGGTACCTGTCCCATGGTCCGCTCACCCCCGCGCAGAACAGCGCCCGGCTTGAGCAGACACTGTCCGCGGCGGCATCCTCCACGGCCGAGTGGTTTCACTTCGGCTGGGCGATCGAGCTCCGGGCCACCGGTGAAGTCGTTGGCGACGCCCGGACCTGGAACACGCAGGAACCCCCGGCGCCCGGCCGGATTCCCGCAGACTCAGCCAGCCTGGGCTACGTTCTTCACCCGGAGCACCACGGGCTCGGTCTCGGCCGGGAGGCCGCCGGCGCCCTGGTCGACTGGCTTTTCGGCGCCCGCAGCAGCGAGACCATTTTCGCGGGAGTCTACGAGCCCAATCTCCCGCCCCGCAGGCTGCTCGAGGGCCTGGGCTTCCGGAAGGACCGCTTCTTCCCCGTTGCCGAGGACACAGCGGGAAAACAGCTCCCGTCCTGGCGCTACCGGCTGGACCGCGGCTAGCGGACATGCCCCGCGCCCGCACCCAACAATGGACACAATGCCCTCACGCCCACTCCAGGCCGCCAAGAATGAGCATGTCCCGCGGCAGCACTGAGCATGTCCACTCCTTGCCCGCAGCACTGGGCATGTCCGGTGGAGACAAAACCCGGAGTGTCTGCCATTCGGTCACAATTCAACGGCGCGGGCGGCACGGCGATAAACTGGGGTGAGAAGTTACGCCGTCGCGCCGTTTGGTTGCCTGGCCCAGAACCCCGATGATCCAGTGAGGGTGCGCGAATGAGTTTGCCCACTACCGAAGTCCAGCCCGGATCGCAGACGTTGCCCGTCTCTGCCGCCGCCACCAA
>NZ_CAKKMM010001214.1:0-1556 GCF_918698205.1 Microbacterium sp. Bi128
CGTCCAGGACGCGGGCCTGTGGAAACCCCTGCGGCGCCGCGGAACCGGACTTGTTCCGATGATGATCGTCAGCATCGGCCTCGCCCTGTCCGTGCGCTACATCATCCAGTTCTACTTCGGCGGCGCCACCCAGCAACTGCCGTTCGCCCAGAGCGTGGAAATCCTGATCGGCCCGATCTCCATCTCCCCCAACAACCTCTTGTCCCTCCTCGTCAGCGCCGTCGTGATCGCCGCCCTCGGGATCGTCCTGCTCAAGACCCGCCTCGGCAAGGCCACCCGTGCTGTGGCCGACAACCCGGCGCTGGCCGCGGCCTCCGGCATCGACGTCGACTCCGTCATCCGGATCGTGTGGGTGGTCGGCGGCATGCTCGCCGCCCTCGGCGGCATCCTCTGGGCCTACTACCGTCCCGGCGTCACCTTCGACATGGGCTCGCAAATCCTGCTGCTCATCTTCGCCAGCGTCACCCTCGGCGGCCTCGGCACAGTCTGGGGCGCCCTGGTCGGTTCCATCATCGTCGGCATCTTCGTTGAGCTGACCACCGTGTTCGGCCTCGCAGCCGACCTCAAATACGTGGGAGCGTTGTTCATCATGATTGTTGTCCTCTTGTTCCGCCCTCAGGGCATTCTGGGCCGCAAAGAGCGCGTGGGTTAGGAGACAGCCATGGACTTCGGATTCATATTTTCCAGCGCCGCCGGCGAACTTTTCAGCCCGACGACAGCTGCCTACGCCCTGGCCACCCTCGGCCTCGCGGTTCACTTCGGCTACACCGGCCTGCTCAACTTCGGCCAGGCAGGCTTCATGGCAGTGGGAGCCTACGGCTTCGCCATCTCCACCCTGACGTTCCATGTGCCGTTCTTCGTCGGACTGCTCATCGCCGTCGTCGCCTCCGCCATCTTCGCCCTGCTGCTGGGCATCCCGACGCTGCGGCTGCGGGCGGACTACCTGGCCATCGTGACCATCGCGGCGGCCGAAATCGTGCGCTACATCGTCACGACCAACCAGCTGACCGCCGTCACCGGCTCGGCCAACGGCCTGGCCGCCTTCGAGGGCGATTTCTACGCCATGAACCCCTTCCCGCCGGGGACCTACGTTGGCATGAACAACCGCGACTTCTTCATCCGGGTGGTCGCCTGGGCAGTCGTGGCCCTCTTCTGCACCCTGGTCTGGCTGCTGATGCGCAGCCCCTGGGGCCGGGTACTCAAGGGCATCCGCGAGGACGAGAACGCCGTCCGCTCGCTCGGCAAGAACGTGTACGCCTACAAGATGCAGTCCCTGATCATCGGCGGCGCGCTCGGTGCCCTGGCAGGCATGATCTTCACGATTCCCCGCGGCGCGGTTCAGCCGGCCAACTACGGCACGGAATTGACGTTCTTCCTCTACACCTGCCTGCTGCTCGGCGGGCTCGGCACTGTGCTCGGCCCGGTGGTCGGCGCGATGATCTTCTGGGTGGTGCTCTCGCTCACCCAGGGCATCCTCTACGGCCTGATCGAGTCCGGCACCATCACGTGGCTGAACACGGTCCAGGCCGGGCAGCTGCGTTACATCCTGGTCGGCG
>NZ_CAKKMM010001215.1:0-1556 GCF_918698205.1 Microbacterium sp. Bi128
GTGCCGGCGAATGCAGGCCGGCCGGCGTGCGGGTCGCCGTCGGCCCAGAGCGTGGTGGGCGCGGCGGCGCGGACGGCCGGAATGATTTCGAGGGCGAAGCGCTCGAGGATTTCCAGCTGCTGGGCGAAGGGCAGTGTGGTGGGCAGCGAGATGGACTGCAGGTCGTGGCCGTAGAGCGCGTGGTAGCTGAGGATCTTGTCGATCACCTGCTCCGCGCTGCCCACCAGGGCCGGACCGTCGGCGACGGCGTGGTCGATGTCCCGGTAGGGGGAGTTGTTGCCGGGAACGTTCCGGCCGGTCGTGAGGGCCTCGTAGACCGGGCCGAACTGCCGCTTGGCCTCCTGCGTGGTGTCCGCGATGAACACCCCGCCCGCGCCCGATCCGGAGCCCAGGTACTGGTGCCGGGGATCGTGGCCGTGGCGCGCGTATTCCTCGCGGTAGTGGTCAATGAGCACCTTGTAGTTTTCCCGCGGCTGGATCGCGTTGGCCGTGAACAGCGGATCGCCCCACTGCGCCGCCAGCGCCGCCGAGGCCAGGCTGGTGGCGGAGCCGTGCCAGACCCGCGGCGCCCCGGCGAAGGGCCGCGGCGTCGTGGTGGTGGGCTCGGTCAGCGCGGCGCGGAACCTCCCGGACCACGTGACGTCTTCCTCGGTCCACAGCTGGCGGAGCAGGGCATATTTCTCCGCGAGGAGCTCCCACTGGTCCGCCAGGTCCAGGCCGAACAGCGGGTACTGCAGCACCTCATTGCCCTTGCCGATCACCAGTTCCAGCCGGCCGCGGCTGAGCTGGTCGATCGTGGCGTAGTCCTCGGCGACCCGCACCGGGTCCAGCACGGACAGCACCGTCACGCCGCTTTGCAGCCGGATCCTGGTGGTGACGGCGGCGATGGCGGCGAGCACGGTGGTGGGGGAGGAGGAGATGAACTCACCCGCGTGGCGTTCCCCGACGGAGAAGCTGTCGTAGCCGAGGCCCTCCGCCCGGCGCGCGGTCTCCACCACCTGGTTGAGCCGGTCCGCGGTGGAGACGATCTCCCCGGTGACCGGGTTCTTCAGGTGCGGGATGATGTCGAGGACCTGGAACCTCACTGGGTCTTCCCTGCAGGGGCTGGCCCGAAGTTGCCCTCAGTGACGGTTGTGGACTCGGGAAGGGCTTCCTCGGAGAGTCCCCAGCGGTCCAGGACCTTGGCGTAGGAGCCGTCCTTGATCGCGGAGTTCAGGGCGTCCGTGATGGCCGGGGCCAGGCCGTTGCCCTTGAGCGTGGTGGCCGCGACCAGGGTCTCGGACGGCCACCCGGCGTTGACCTTGCCCACCACCTTGAGGTCGTCGCGGGTGTTTTCCCGGTACGTGACGGACGGGTAGGGCGCGAGGTTCAGGTCGGTGCGGCCGGAGGACAGCGCCAGGATGGTGTCGGCGTCGGAGGAGTAGTACTGCAGCACCGCGGGCGCCTTGCCCTTGGCCTCGAGCTCCTTGTTCCAGGCGATCAGGATCTTCTCCTGGTTGGTGCCCGAGCCCACCGAGATCTTCAGCCCGGAGATGTCATCGGAGCCCTTGATGTTG
>NZ_CAKKMM010001216.1:0-1553 GCF_918698205.1 Microbacterium sp. Bi128
AGGAAGGAGTGGGCGTTCGTCAGCCGGCCGAGCAGCTGCTCAACCTCGGGAGCAAGGCCGTAGTCTGCCTCGGCCCTGGCGACATGGAGCCACCACACCTGCCGATCCGGATGCGCGGAGGCCAGCGAGGCCAGCATCGACAGCACCGGGGTGATCCCGATTCCCGCCGAAAGCAGCAGCACCGGCTCGTCGGTGTCGTCGAGCACGAACTCCCCGCGGGGAGCCGCGACGTCGATGACGCTTCCGTCGGCGACCGTGTCGTGGATATACCCGCTAACGGTTCCGTGCTCCTCCCGCTTCACGCTGATCCGGTAGGTGGCGTCGTCCGGGCGACCGGAGATCGAATAGCTGCGGACCGCAGACGTGCCGCCGACCGGCAGCCGCAGCGTCAGGTACTGGCCGGGCTTAGCCGCCGGGAGGGCCGCGCCTGATCTGTCGCTCAGATAGAGGGAGAGCACGGACGGTGTCACCCGGACGGTCTTGGTCACGGTAAAGGGCCGGAACCCGTTCCATCCGGGTTCCTGTCCCGCCTCGGCCTGCGGCCCGGTGTGGCCCATGTCCCCCGCGGCGAGCAGCTCGTGGAAGGACTGCTGCCAGCCGGGGCTCAGCGCCGGAATGTCGACCGCGAGCTTCAGGAGCTCGTGAGATCGGTCCGGCAGATAGAGCAGTCCGTCGATCGCTTCAACGGTCAGCTGATGGCGTCCATCGGCGACTTTCACGATCGGGTCGCCGGCCTGCACTGTGCCTTCCGTGACCACCCGCAGGTAGAAGCCGGGTCGCCGGTGAGAGACGAGCAGCGAAGCCATCTGCGGCACCCCCAGGCGCAGGCCGACGCGGTAACACGTCACCCGTGGCTGTGTCACCTCGAACTCGGCGTCACCGATCCGATACCGGTCGCCGATGCAGACCTCATGATCCGCGAGGCCCGCGACGGTGAAGTTCTCGCCGAAGTTACCGGGCCCCAGGTCATCGCGGTTGAGGTGTTCAGACCAGTGGTCATACGACCCCTGCTGGTACACCATCACCGCGCGCTGTTCACCGCCGTGGCCACCGAGGTCGCCTTGGCCGTCGCCGTCGACATTGAATCGTCGAACGAACCGGGGGCCGTCCACCGGGTATTTGTAGATGCCGGTGTGGACTGTCTTGCCCTTCCAAGCAACATCTTTCGGCATTCCCACGTTGAGCGACAACAGCTTTCCGATGCTGTCGCTGACGTGAAGATGATCGGTCGCGGCCATCAGCTCGGCACCTTCTCGCCCATCACAGCCTCCGCGATATCTGGCGCCCGCCCATCAGTGACTGTGGCGGCGCTCATCCCAACAGTCTCAATTCATCCCGTCTCGATCTCCCCGCCGGAGGAGCTCGAATCGCCACCGGTCGACGACACCGATCGCAACTTGACCAGATGCAAGGCAGCCTCTGGGGGCAACTCCGCAGTTCGGGCTTCCACAGCATCCCAAACGCCTCCGCTCATCGCCGATGAGGAAATCCCAACGCAGGAGCCCGTTGGCCGCGTGCTCCAGTTTCGCGGAATCACGGCCGGAGAGGATGAT
>NZ_CAKKMM010001217.1:0-1553 GCF_918698205.1 Microbacterium sp. Bi128
AGCGGCTCCATCAGCTCCACCCGGCGGGCCCCGGCATAGACGGTGAAGCCGGCCGAGGCAAGCTTTTTCGCGGTTTCGAAGCCGATGCCGGTGGAGGCACCGGTGACAAACGCTACGGGCTGGGGCATGAGTTGAACTCCTTGGGCGCTGAACTCCTGGGGTCGGAGCGGTGCGGAAACACGGACGGCCGGCGCCTCCCAGCGTATCTGGAAAGTGCCGGCCGTCGCGTCGGAACGGGGTGGGTCAGTGGGTGTCGACTGCCTCGATCTCGGACTTGTCCTCGCCCCAGAGGGTGTGGAACGTGCCCTCGGCGTCGACGCGGCCGTAGGTGTGCGCCCCGAAGAGGTCGCGCTGGCCCTGGATGACGGCGGCCGGCAGGCGCTTGCGGCGCAGGCCGTCGTAGTAGGCCAGCGAGGAGGAGAACACCGGCACCGGGATGCCGAGCTGCACCGCGGTGGACACCACCCGGCGCCAGGCCGGGAGGACTTCGGCGATCGCCTTGGTGAACGCCGGGGCGAAGAGCAGGTTGGCCGGCTTCTCCGCGGCGGCGTAGGCCTTGGTGATCTCCTTGAGCAGTTCCGCACGGATGATGCAGCCGCCGCGCCACAGCGAGGCGATTTCATCCAGCTTCAGGTCCCAGCCGTATTCCTTGGCCGCGGAGGTGAGCATGTCCAGTCCCTGGGCGTAGGAGACCAGCTTGGAGGCGTAGAGCGCCTGGCGGACGTCCTCGACAAAGCTCTCGGGGACCTCGACGGCGGCCTCGCCGCCGGCCAGCAGCTCCTGTGCCAGCACGCGCTGCTCGGCCTGGGAGGACAGGGCACGGGCGAAGACGGACTCGGCGATGCCCGACGTCGGGGAGCCGAGCTCAAGGGCGGAGATGACCGTCCAGCGGCCGGTGCCCTTCTGGCCGGCGGCATCCACCACGACGTCGACGAACGGCTTGCCGGTCTTCGCATCGACGTGGCCGAGGACCTCGGCGGAGATTTCGATCAGGAAGGAGGCGAGGTCGCCCTTGTTCCACTCTTCGAAGATCTTGGCCTGCTCGGCCGGTTCGATCCCGGCGCCGGAGCGCAGGAGGTCGAAGGCCTCGCCGATGACCTGCATGTCGGCGTATTCGATGCCGTTGTGGACCATCTTGACGAAGTGGCCGGCGCCGTCGGTGCCGATCCAGGCGCAGCAGGGCTGGCCGTCCACGTGCGCGGCGATCTTTTCCAGCAGCGGGCCGAGAGCGTCGTAGGACTCCTTGGAACCGCCCGGCATGATTGAGGGGCCGTTGAGGGCACCCTCCTCGCCACCGGAGACACCGATGCCGACGAAGTGCAGGTCCTTCTTGGCGAGCGCAGCCTCGCGGCGGCGGGTGTCCTCGTAGTGCGAGTTGCCGGCGTCGATGATGATGTCGCCCGCTTCCAGCAGCGGCTCGAGCTGCTCGATCACGGAGTCGACCGGCTTGCCGGCCTTGACCATGATCAGCACGCGGCGCGGCTTCTCCAGCGAATCAACGAGTTCCTGGAGGGTCTCGGTGCGGACGGAGTCACCCTCATCGCCATACTTGG
>NZ_CAKKMM010001218.1:0-1552 GCF_918698205.1 Microbacterium sp. Bi128
CCGCGGTACACATCTACCCCATCGATGGTGCGGTCCAGCGGGTGGGCGCGACGGACACGGCGTTCGCCAACCGGAACGTGAAGTTTTCGCCCGTGATCGCGGCGCAGTGGATGGACCCCGCGGAAAACGAGGCAAACATCGCGTGGGTGCGGGACTACGCGGCCGCGTTGCGGCCCTATTCTGCCCCCGGCGGCTACATCAACTTCATGGATGGCGATGACCTGCCCAGGGTTGCGGAGAACTACGGGGAGAACTACAAGCGGCTGAGGGAGGTCAAAGCCAAATACGATCCGCGGAACCTCTTCCACGTCAACCAGAACATCGCGCCGGTGTAAGCGCGGCGTCATCGGTCCTGAGCGGAACCGCCCACGCCGTAAAGTTTTCGGCATGAGGTTGAACTGCTGATGGGCGCCGGACACTCGCACTCCCACAACGAACATCCGGAGCCGACGCCTCAAATGTTGGCTGCGCGGAAGAAGGCCAACTGGATCCTGGCTGCCATCCTGATCCCGCTGACGCTGCTGACCCTGGCGGCCATGTCCTTCATGTGGCCGTCGGGAAGCAAGGAAGGCATCACGCTGGCCAGCCCGTACGCGGCGGCCCCGGGGGTGACGTTTGACACCGGCAAGATCCAGCGGGTCGTCGTCGGCAGCTGTTCGGATATCCAGGCCGGCGGTGACGCCGCCCAGCAGGGCACCTCCGGTTCCGGCGCCGCGCCGCAGCCGCCGAACGAGGGCTCTCAATGCACGTTCGCCTACACTGAGCCGGACAAGGGCGGCAACCCGGTGAAAGTGGTCATCAACCCTGACGTCGCGAAGTCCCACGGCGTGAAGCCCGGGGACGGGATCCGCTACCTGAACCTCTCGAAGGTGCAGGACGCCGCGGGCCAGGGCGCGCCGGCTTATGTCTTCGTCGACTTTGTCCGGACCCTGCCCATCATCTTCCTGGCCGTGCTCTACGCCGTCGTGGTGATCGCCGTGGCGCGCTGGCGCGGACTGCGGGCCCTGATCGGGCTTGTCGGCGCGTACGTTGTGCTTGTCTCGTTCATGCTGCCCGGGCTGGTCGAGGGCAAGCCGCCGCTGCTGCTGGCTCTCGTGGGATCCACGGTGATCATGATCGGGGTGCTCTACTTCGCCCACGGCTTCTCCGCCCGCACGTCGACGGCGCTGCTCGGGACGATGTTCGGCCTCGCTATTACGGCGCTGCTGGCGGCCTGGGCCACCGACGCCGCCAACCTCGCCGGTGTGGGCAGCCACGACGCTGCCACCCTGACCAACATCTCGGACAACATCTCAATCTCCGGCATCATCCTGTGCGGACTGACCATTTCCGGGCTGGGCGTTCTCAACGACGTCACCATCACGCAGTCCTCGGCCGTCTGGGAACTGTGGGAACTCGCCCCCGAAACCAGCGCCCGGCAGCTCTTCACGTCCGCCATGCGGATCGGCCGGGACCACATCGCCTCCACCGTCTACACCATCGCGTTTGCCTACGCCGGCGCGGCCCTGCCGGTGCTGATCCTGGTCATGCTCTACGAGCGGCCGCTCGGGGA
>NZ_CAKKMM010001219.1:0-1550 GCF_918698205.1 Microbacterium sp. Bi128
CAGCAGTCCGAAGCCGCAACAACGGAATACATCCGCTCCGTGGCCAAGGCGTCCCCCTCCCAGGAAATCGCCAAGGCCAAGGAACTCCTCGACGCCGGCACCCTGACCCAGAGCGAATTCGACGCCATCAAGGCCAAGGCGCTGAGCCAGGCCTGACCGTCCCGCTGCGTCCTGTATGTGCATTTCCCGCCCTCGGACCACCGGTCAGTTCGGCCGCCGGTAGCTGGCCAGGCCATGTTCGTAGGCGAAGATGACGGCGTGCACACGGTCGCGCAGCCCGAGTTTCATGAGGATGCGGCCCACATGGGTTTTGACTGTTGATTCCGCCACGGTCAGGCGTTCCCCGATCTCGGTGTTTGTGAGTTCCAGCGCAATGGCCGAGAGTATTTCCCGTTCCCTCTGTGTCAGTGATGCCACCGCTTCATCGCCCGCGGCCGGGGGACCGGAGGGAAGCCTTTGGCTGAAGAGGTCCAGCATCCGGCGGCTGACCCGGGAGGAAATGGCGGCGTCTCCTCCGGCGACGGCCCGAAGGGAAGCGAGCAACTCAGCTGGCCCCACATCCTTGAGCAGAAAACCACTGGCACCGGCCCGGAGGGCCGCGAAGGCATACTCGTCGAGATCGAACGTCGTGAGGACAATGACCCGTGAGTGCGGGCACTCCTCGACAATGCGCCGGGTCGCGGCAATCCCGTCGGTGCCGGGCATTCGCACATCCATCAGCACGACGTCCGGTGCCAGAGTTCGACACATGTCGACGCCACTGCTGCCGTCAGCGGCTTCACCGGCGACTTCCACGCCGTCCTGGGCTTCCAGGACCATGCGGAAGCCCGCCCGGACGAGTGTTTGGTCATCGACAAGCAGCACCCGGATCGGGCGCGTGGACGGGGCAGCTACGGCTTCCAAATGGCTCCTTCCGGCAGCGGGAACCGTGCGGTCACGGACCATCCACCGTTGGTCAGGGGTCCCGCGCGCAATGTACCGCCGTAGAGTGCGACGCGCTGGCGCATTCCCGCCACGCCGTGCCCAGCACGGTCGGCAGGGGCGTCCACGGGCTGGCCGTCGTCGGTCACCGAGACCATGATCTCCTGGCCGGTGAACTGCGAGCGAACCGTGACAGCTGTTGCGGCGCGCGCGTATTTGAGCGCGTTGGTGAGCCCTTCCTGGATGACCCGATATACAGCCAGCTGGATCCCGGGGTCAGCGGGAGCGACTCCGGCTGACTGCAGAACCACGGGAAGCCCCGCAGAGCGGAAAAGCTCCACCAGTGCGGGAACATCGCCCACCCCCGGCGATGGTGCTGCCGCGCCGGCCAATTCGCCGGTGTTGTCCTCGTTCAAGACTCCGAGCATCCGGCGCATGTCCGTCACCGCAACGCGGCCTGTCTCGGCGACCTGGCGCATGGCTTGGACGGCGCGGGCAGGGTCGGTCGGGGCGATTTCCGCCGAACTATGGGCCAAGGAAATCATCACCGCCAATCCATGAGCGACGATGTCGTGCATCTCCCGGGCGATCGCGTTGCGCTCGGCGGCGGCCGCAATGCTGGCCAGATA